>CAYTUT010000065.1:0-8942 GCA_964441295.1 uncultured Christensenellaceae bacterium
CGACCTGTGGAGCGTTGAGCAATTCTTTGCAAATCTCCATACACAGTATATTGGCAGGCATATGCAAAGGGCCTAATTCGCGGTTTTTATGACATACTTCCAGTACCTTTTCGGTCACTATGACCGACTCTTTATAGTCCTCGGCGCCGTGAAGCACGCGATGACCTACCGCCTGAATCTCAGTAAGGTCTCTGATTACACCGCAATCTTCCGCGCACAACAACTTGATAACCAACTCCAGCGCTGACTTGTGGTCGGGCATATCCTCCTGGAACACAAATTTGTCCTCACCCCTCACATGAGTGATAGAAGAGCCCTTTTGTGTGATTTTCTCACATACACCCTTGGCAAGTACTGTCTCATCAGTCATATCAATGAGCTGATACTTCAGGGAAGAACTGCCCGCATTGATAACCAAAATATTCATTTTGTCCTCCTATATATTCGCTTGTAACGCAGTAATTGCAACAACGCTGACCACATCTTCCACGCTGCACCCGCGTGACAAGTCATTGACGGGAGCCGCGAAGCCCTGGCATATCGGACCGACCGCCTCGGCATTCCCGAGTCTTTGAACCAGCTTGTATCCTATGTTGCCCGACTGCAGGTCGGGGAATATCAAAACATTCGCATAACCTGCAACATTGCTGCCCTTCGCCTTGAGCTGCGCGACCTCGGGCACAAGCGCCGCGTCAAGCTGCAGCTCGCCGTCAATTTCGAGATTGGGGGCAAGCGTCTTAACAAGCGCCGTAGCTTCCTGAACTTTTGTTACCGCATCATGCTTTGCGCTGCCTTTTGTGGAGAACGAAAGCATAGCAACCTTAGGGCTGATTCCCGCAATGGCTTTGGCGCTTGCCGCCGAAGCTATCGCAATGTCCGCAAGCTGTTTTGCATCGGGCTGAGGATTGACAGCGCAATCGCCGAATATCATTACTCCGTCCTCGCCATACGGACTTCCCTCAGGCAAAGCCATCAAAAAACAGCTCGATACCGTATTGATCCCTGGAGCTGTCTTAATAATCTGAAGCGCCGGACGAAGTACATCGCCTGTCGCGTTGATACTGCCGGCAACCATGCCGTCAGCTTTGCCCGCTTTAATCATCAGCACGCCAAAATATAGAGGATTGGATACTGTGCTTTGCGCCTCTTCTATAGTCATGCCCTTACTCTTTCTCATTGCGTACAAAAGCTCTATGTAATTTTCTCTGTCCGGAGAAGTCATAATGTCCACGATATTAATCCCCTCAAGAGGCACATCCGGACATTTCGCTTTGATTATATCAATATTGCCAAGGAGCGTTATTCTTGCAATTCCCTTACTGACGATTTCGTGAGCTGCTCGTATTATTCTAGGTTCTTCGCCTTCTGCAAGAACAATGTGCTTATTCAACATGCCCGCCTTGAGTTTAATGCTATCCATCAATTTTGACATTGCTTTTCTCCTTTATAAAACCGTTTGACTAATCAATAAAATGTTGTATAATCATACTATATTAAATACTATAACTTTTCCACATAAAAATCAAGGGTTTGCAAAACATTTATGTCAATAAACAAAAAAAGATTTGCCTCAATAATTGCCGAATACAACCCTCTCCATGACGGGCATTGTTATCATATTGACCGTACCGTCGAACTGCTCAAACCGGACTTTACAGTCATTGTTATGAGCGGCTCTTTTACCCAGCGCGGCACTCACGCGATACTTGACAAGTACACACGCGCCGCTCATGCAATCCTTGCGGGAGCGGATATTGTCATAGAGCTTCCGACAATATTCGCCCTGTCCAACGCCGAATATTTCGCGAAGGGAGGGGTCAAACTTTTGTCCGCGATAGAGGGCGGCGGCTATCTATCGTTCGGCTCCGAGAGCGGCAATATTGACGCTCTTACACGCCTTGCCACCTTGATGAAAGCTGAGTCCGCAGATATCAGCCGCCAAATAAAGGAAAACCTTAAAGAGATGCCCTTTCCTGCCGCCCGCGCAAAGGCATACTCGGATTACGCCACCAGTATGGGTATCGAAGTGCCGGATATTGCATGCCCCAACAACATGCTCGGTCTTGAATACCTCAAAGCATTATTCGGTCTTGAAGACAGGCTAATGCCCTTTACGCTCAAAAGAGAGGGCGCCGGCTACCATTCTATGGAAGAAAACTCTCCGTATATATCGAGCAAATTCGCAAGGGCATGTATCAAAGATAGCAAGCTTAACTTTCTTCGCGGCAAACTGCCTGATTATGTACTCGAGGACATCGGGAAGCTTTCACACAAGGACAACAGCGCGATAATTCTGCACAAACTGCAAGAGATGGACGCTGGCGAAATCGCCATATTATACGATGTAAAAGAGGGCTTGCACAACCGCATAAAAAGATACGCAGACTCGGCGCTTAACTATGAGGACTTCAGCAAGAGCCTGCAAACAAAGCGGTATACGGCGAGCAGGCTTCGTAGAATAATAATCTATGCGCTTTTGGGCATCACTCGCGATTTGCACGATTATGCCAAAAGCAGTCCGCCCTATTTCAATGTGCTGGCAGTAAGAGGTACGCATACCCGCCTGCTCTCCGAGTTGTCCGGATACGGTGAACTTTTTACTTCCAACCGTCAGATGCTTGAATCGTCCAACCCCTTAGCTCAGCTTGACGCAAAGGCGTTCCGAACGCGCGAATTGCTGACCGAGCAAAAAGCCGAAACGGGGATGCTTATCATCAAATAGCTATTAGTCAGTCACAAAAAACATCGCTGATTACAAAAATTTGCCGCGCATGCGGCAAAAACTTTTTATGTTATTCACATTATTATTGCATTGAAGAAAACCGCTAAAATATGCGCTCCATTTCTTCCCGTATATTGTATATGTCCGTTTCGTCAAGCGTATCCAAACCTTCCTGCTCGCGGCGGTCCTCTTCTTCTTGCCTTTTATCCTGTATGGCCTTTCCGATGGTCAAAGTAATCATCAGCGCAAGGACGACCAGCGACAAAATCACTATTATCCAGTATTCGTCCAGCCATTCCGAACGCCTCAAGGCGCGCACTGCCTTACGGTATTTTTTGCGCTCCTCTTTGGTCATAGATTTCTCAGGGTCAATATTTTGCTTAGCCGCAACAGGCACTATGCCCGGCTCGCTCTCTTCTATAATTTCGGTGTCCTTTTTCTTCTTAGCCATATGTGAAATATAGTAGCACAAATCAAGGTTTCTGTCAATATTCTTTTTATCGGCTCATACAATTACTATGAAGAAAAGCCTAGTTGTTTTTTTCGTGCTTCTTATAATGGCGGCACTGCTTATCAATCCCGCAAGATATATACGGTCAATGAGCGACGGCATGATGATTTTTGCAGTATCCGTGCTTCCGGCGCTCTTTCCATTCTTTTTTTTTACAAAGCTTCTGACCGCGCTCGGCACCGCAAGCAATATATCAAAGTATATGCAAAAGCCTGCCTCAATGCTCTACAGAGCGCCCGCGGAGAGCGGATATATTTTGCTGATGAGCGTTATGAGCGGATATCCTATTGGCGCCAAACTGATTGCGGATTTTTATGATATAAAAGCAATAACCCGCGAGGATGCCAAGACGATAGCTTCTTTCACTTCGTCCTCCGGCCCGTTGTTTATCCTAGGTACATTAGGGTCAACTATTCTCAACAATTATAAGGCGGGTATAGTGATTCTAGCCAGCCACTATATCGCCACCTTAATCAACGGCTTTATCTATCGAGGCCGCCGCAAAACCGCCTCGGCAGTCCCCGTGCCGCTGCCTCACACGGGATATGACAAGGCGCTCTCCGAGAGCGTATACGGGGCGATTATATCTATACTTTCAGTCGGCAGCTACATCGCTTTGTTCAATTTGATAGGCGATATGCTGATTGACATCAGGTTGCTCCCGACAGCGGAAAAGGCTGTAGAGTTTTTTCTAAGTTTTTTCTCCCTTCCCCAAAAACTCTCCAGGGGCATCTGCTATGGATTCGTAGAGATGACCAAGGGATGTATATATTTGTCCGAAAGCGGCGCTTCGATTGCAATAATCGCCCCTATTGCCGCCTTTACCGTTACTTTCGGAGGGTTGGGCATTGCGGTGCAATCACTGACTTACCTTGCAAAATGCGGCATAAAGCCGCTGTACTATATAACAACAAAGCTATCACAATCGGTGATAGCTTTGATTCTTTGTATTCTGATGTGCCTGATAATACCGCTATAATTATTCTTCGGCGCGATACTTAAGCTTGTTAATCCTCTCAGCCAGCTGCTCACGCGTCTCGTGAATAAGCATTATTGACTCGCCCATTGTGGTCTCGGTCTCCTGAAGCATCCTTTCTAGACTGGTATTGACCGAATAGTACATTTTGTCACGGTATGACTCCGCCTCGCTGACTATCTCTATCGCGCGTTTTTCCGCATTTTGCACAATCGCCGAATCATTAGTGAGTTTCTCCGCCTTTTCCTTAGCCGAGCGCACAATCATATCGGCGCGCTGATTAGCTTCTTTCATGATTTCGTCGCGCTCTCTTATTATCCTTTGAGCGTTTTGTATGCTGTCCGGAAGGGTGTCTCTAAGCTTTGCGAGCAGCTCATTGACCTTAAGAGGGTCAGCAACCAGCTTGCCGCTGAACAATGACTTTTTGCCGCTTAACAATTCCTCTTCCAATTCCTTCAAAATACTTTCAATATTAGTCATCCGTTTCTCCCCGCGTACAGCTCTTCTATAAGCGCCGACGCCTCTTTGCATACAAGTTTTTTAATATCTTCACCGCATTCCAGCTTGATTCTTACCTCGGTAGACGATACTTTATCGAGCTTGATATCATTGAAAAAAAATACCGTCTCTATCCCGCCGTTGATGTAGTTGTATTCTGCCATCTCGTGCTCGTATGCGTAGTCGTCATCGTTGCGTATGCCTCTCACCAGATATTTTACATCCAGTTCTTTTGCAAGGTCTGCCGTCATACCCGCATAGCTTACCACTCTCACATTGTCCAAACCCTCAGTGGATTTTTTTGCTATCCTCAGCCTGTCATCCACCGAAAAGACACTCTTTTTCAAAGGATTGACAAGTATTGCCACATACACCTTATCAAACAGCTTCGCCGCCCTCTTTACAATGTCCAAGTGCCCTAGTGTAAACGGGTCAAAGCTTCCGGTTACCAAACAACTTTTCATTCTTCCTCCAGACAGTCTACAACTGTTTTGCCGTATTTTCTCGAGTCACTAAGCCTGTATCCTTGGGGATAGCGGATACACTTATCCGCCCCGCGCTCATATATTATCTGTCCGCCGGGCTTGAGCAGTCCGTATTCTTTGATTTTGTCGAGTACATCCTCGATAGTCAACGCGTAAGGCGGGTCAAGAAAGATGTAATCAAAGCCCCTGCCCTTTAGCCTGAGCAGCGCGGCGGGATAATCGTAATTGGTGACCTCAGCCTCTGCACCAAGCTCGGCAAGGTTTTTCTTAATGAGCGCTACGCTCTCTCTGTCAATGTCATTGAATACTGCGCCAGCGCCGCGGCTCATTGCCTCCAGCCCCATTGCTCCGGTCCCTGCGAACAGGTCAAGCGCGCTGCTTCCTTTTATCTTCCACTGCAGCATATTGAATATGCTCTCTCTCACACGGTCGGCGGTAGGACGCACGCTGTCGTCGCGGGGGGTATTAAGCTTTCTTCCTCTATACTGACCTGCAATAATTCTCATATAATTATAACAAACAGATTGTGCCTTTGCAATACCGTATTGCAGGGGCTATCCGATTATTTCCTTTTCAGTTATTATTTTGTCAACCATTATGTCAAATTGGTCGACGATTATCGAATTCTCTTCTTGTACCGAATACGCAAGCGCAATCTTGATGCATGGCAAGCCGCTCAAAAACTTGTCATAGAATCCCTTGCCGCGGCCCAAACGGTTGAGTCTGCGGTCGAACCCGACCAGCGGAATAAGCGACAGCTCAATAGCCTCAGGCGCAAAAATCTCGTTCGACAGGGGCTCAAGTATCCCCCATTCGTTGGATACAAACTCGGTATTGCAATCTATCACGACTGCCTGCATCCTCTCGCCCTCTACTCTCGGTACGCACACGGTTTTATTACGCTTAAGAGCGTCCGCGATTATACTGTCGGTCATAACCTCGCAGCCAAAAGAATTATACACAAAAACACTGTTGGAGTTGAGGTATTCGGGCAGATTCAACAGCTTGTCCGCTATGTTAAGCGAATAGGCAAGACAGCTTTCCTTGCTCAGCCCGCCTATTCTTTTCTTAATCTTCTTTCTTAATTCCTCTTTCTCTGTCATTGTATATCCTTTTTATCCTTCCGCGAAAGGCGGTGAGTACTTCGTACGGTATGGTATTGATTTTGGAAGCGATGTCACCTGCATCATTACCCCTAAACAGTACTTCCACCTCATCACCCGCCGCGCAGTACCCGTCAAGCGCCACTAGAAAGTTGTCCATACATACCGCTACTATGCGGTGAAGCATCCCTCTTATCCTGACGCTCAATCCTATATAGGCGCGGCTGATTCCATCGGCATATCCGCCTGCTACCACAGCAATGCGGGTAAGTCTGTCTGCGCGGTAGACTCCGCCATACCCTGCGCTTGCGCCCTCTCTTAGCATCCTGACTGCAATAATTGCGCTCTTTACCTTCATTGCGGGGATCAGTCCTTCGCCGTATCCGTATGCTCCGATGCCTATTCGCAGCATATCATACGCTCCGCCGACGGTAAGCACCGGACTTGTGGATGCAGCATGCCTAAGCAGCCGCCCTGCTGCCGCCTCCGCTTGCGTAATGTGGCGCGCGAACTGCCTGTTATGCTCGATTATCGACGCTGTGTTGCAGCTAGCGTAATGCGTCCCGATACCCGTTAGACGGACCGAACCTTGACGGACACACATTGCGGCAAGCTCTCTTGAATAGTCTGGATTGTTTACTCCAAAGCGCGACATACCGCTATCGACCTTAATATGCACCCTTACTGTTTTTCGCGCCCTTGACGCCTCTGCCGACAGCTCCTCAATATGCCTTTTGAGAAACACAAACGGCGTAAAACCGTGCTCAACAACGGTATGCGGATTCTCGTAGTCTCCAGTTATCAGTATCGGCTTGCCTTTGGCATAATCCGCTAAGCACAGCGCCTCTCGGGTATCCGCGACTCCGAAAGCGTCAACCTCGTCCGCTATCCTAGGGACAAGCCCTGGTATGCCGTGACCATATGCATCCGCTTTTACCATCAAAAGGAACTTTCTGCCCGAAATCTTTTTTATCCTTTGGATATTTGCGCGCACTGCGGCAATGTCCACGATAACAGTAAGGCTGATATTAGCTCCTTTGTCTACTAAATTATCTTGTTCTCAACAAGTTTTGCGCCCTTTTTCAAAAGCACATCTATAGCCAACTTTTCATTGTCTACTTTGAGCAATATTATTGCATTTTGCGCATCGATATTGGCAAATGAATACATGTATTCAATACCTATACCGGCATCGTCGAGCATAACCAGTATTTCTGTCAGCCCGCCGGGTCTGTCCTCAACGACAACTCCTATCAAGTCGTTGGAAGAGACAATGAAACCCGCTTCCTTGAGCGCCTTAATTGCCTTGTCATTGTCGCGTGTAATAGCGCGGAGTATCCCGAAGTCCTTTGTGTCGGCAATCGACATGCTCACAACATCCACGCCCGCCTTGCTGATAACGCTTGCGCATTCTTTCAATCTGCCCTTGCTGTTTTCTAAAAAAACCGCTATTTGATTAACAAACATTGCCCTTTCCTCCTTATTCTCTTAAGTTTCTGTTGTCGATTATTCTCTTTGCCTTGCCCTCGCTCCTTGGTATACTGCCCGGGGCAACCAGCTTGATTTTACACGAGACGCCAATGCTCGACTGTATAGCGCCCTGTATTTTTTGACGCAATTCTTCGATTTTTCTCACTTCATCCGAGAACATTTTTTCGGATAGCTCAACCTGAAGCTCCATTGTGTCGAGGTTTTCCACTCTGTCGACCACGATATAGTAGTGAGGCTCTATGCCCTCGCAGGTCAGCATTGCTGCTTCAATCTGAGACGGGAACACATTGACGCCGCGGATAATGAGCATATCGTCGCTTCTGCCGAATACTCTGCCCATCTTGACGCTGGTTCTGCCGCACGCGCAAGGAGTAATCGATAGGGTAGTTATATCCCTTGTACGGTATCTTATTAGAGGAATTCCCTCTTTGGAAAGGGTGGTGAACACCAGCTCGCCCTCTGCCCCGTACGGCAAGGGCTCCAATGTTGCGGTGTCTACGATCTCCGGATAGAAATGGTCATCGAATATGTGCATACCGTCCTGGGCTTCGCACTCGCAGGATACACCCGGACCTGTTATCTCGGATAATCCATATATATTATATGCTTTTATGTTGAGCTTATGCTCAATCTGCTTGCGCATGGACTCGGACCAAGGCTCCGCGCCGAATATGCCTCTCTTCAGTCTGTAATCGCCGATATTATCCCCGCCCTTCTCAATCTCTTCGGCAAGATATATTGCGTATGACGGAGTACAGCAAAGCGTATCCGCACCAAAATCCTTCATAAGCATCAACTGTCTATGCGTGTTGCCCGAGGATACCGGCACAGCTGTCGCGCCCAATGTCTCGCTGCCGTAATGCATGCCGAGTCCTCCGGTGAACAATCCGTATCCGTAAGCGATATGCACTATCGAGTCAGCCGTAGCGCCTGTCATTGCAAGCGACCTTGCACAGCATTCGGACCATACTTCAATATCCCTTTTTGTATATCCTACTACAGTGAGTTTTCCGGTCGTTCCGCTTGATGCGTGAAGTCTAACAATTTTTGATTGCGGCACGGCGAACATACCAAAGGGATAATTATTACGCAGATCGTATTTTTCGGTAAAGGGCAGCTTACTTATATCGTCAATACTCTTTATGTCCTCCGGTTT
>CAYTUT010000066.1:0-8906 GCA_964441295.1 uncultured Christensenellaceae bacterium
CACGCAAATCACTCTGCCTCCGTTGGTCACCAGCTTTCCGTCCTTGAGCGCTGTGCCGCTGTGATAGAGCATTATTCTGTCACTAAAAGGCTTAATTGATATTTCATATCCTTTAATGACTTTTTGCGGATAGCCGCCGCTTGCAACTACGACGCAAAAGCCCGTTGCCTTCTTCCAGACTATATTGATTGTGTCCAATCTTTCCTCAATTATTGCAATCACTATCTCCAGCAAATCAGTATCAAGCAAGGGCAGTATTACCTGAGTCTCGGGGTCACCGAAGCGGGCGTTGTACTCGATTACCTTAACGCCCTTGTCAGTCAGCATCAATCCGAAGTATATTACTCCCTTGAAGAGTCTGCCTTCTTCTCTCAAGCCCGTAATTGTAGGCAGTACGATATTGTCCATTGTTTCACGCTCTAACTGCTCGGTGTAGTAAGGCGTGGGAGCAAAAGCGCCCATGCCGCCTGTATTCAAGCCCTCATCACCGTCATACGCCTTTTTGTGGTCTTGGCTTGCAGGCATGCACTTGACCGTGCTGCCGTCAGTAAATGCAAGTACCGTTGCTTCCCTTCCGGTCAAAAACTCCTCGATTACCACCTGATTGCCCGCCTTGCCGAATACCTTGTCCAGCATTATGCTTTTTAGGCTTTCGACCGCCTCCGGATAGCTACTGCATATAATGACACCCTTGCCTAGCGCAAGACCGTCCGCCTTGACTACTATCGGATACTCACAACGCTCAAGATATGCTTTTGCGCAGTCATAATCCTCGAATGCTTCGTATGCCGCGGTAGGTATGCTGTGTCTTTTCATAAACGCCTTGGAAAAAGCCTTGCTCCCTTCGATAATTGCCGCGTTGCCGCGCGGGCCGAAAGCGCGTATGCCTGCCGCTTCTAGCGCATCGACAAGCCCTGCCGCCAGAGGGTCGTCCGGCGCCACAAAAACTATGTCTATCAAAAAATCTCTCGCAAAGCTGATTATCTTATCGAATTCCATTACGCCGATATTAACACACTCGGCTATTTCGCCGATGCCCGCGTTGCCGGGAGCGGCATAAAGCTTAGTCAGCTTGGGACTCTTGGCAAGCGAGCAGCATATTGCGTGCTCTCTGCCGCCCGAACCTATTACAAGTACTTTCATCTCTACCTCTTTAATGCTTGAAGTGTCTTACTCCGGTGAATACCATCGCAATGTTATTGTTGTTGCATTCTTTAATGCTGTCCTCATCGCGTACCGAACCGCCCGGCTGTATTATTGCCGCTATACCGTTGGCGGCGGCTTCCTTGACGCAGTCGTCAAAGGGGAAGAAAGCATCGCTCGCAAGCACCGCGCCTTTTGCGCCGCCTATGCAATGCTCAGCCGCCTGTTTCGTCGCCCAAATACGGTTGGTCTGACCGACACCTATGCCTATTGTCGTACTATCCTTGGCGATTACTATCGCGTTGCTCTTGCAATGCTTCACAACCTTCATAGCAAAAACCATGCTTTTCTTCTGCTGGTCGGTCGGTTCTTTTATGGTCACTGTACGCATACCCTCATCGCTGATATCGCTGTCCTGAACGAGCAAACCGCCGTAACATTTTTTGAATTCCATTGTGCCGCAAGGGTTGGCGTCTGAGAGTCCTTCCAGCTTAAGCACACGCAGATTTGCTTTCTTGCTCAATACCTCGAGCGCCTCATCGCTGAATGCGGGAGCCACAACGATTTCCAAAAATATCTTTACCATTTCCTCGGCGGTGGCTTTGTCCACTTCGCGGTTGACTGCCACTATTCCACCGAATATTGACACGGGGTCGCTGTTATATGCGCGCATATAAGCGTCATAAATATTATCCGCCGAAGCAACGCCGCAAGGGTTGGCATGCTTGACCGCTACTACTGTAGGCTCGCAAAATTCCTTGAGCAACTCGATTGCGCCGTTGGTGTCATTGATGTTGTTGTATGACAGCTGTTTGCCGTTGAGCTGAACCGCATTAACAAGAGAATTCTTAACAGGCAACACCTCGCCGTACAATGCCGCCTGCTGATGCGGGTTCTCTCCGTATCTCATCTGGAACTTCTTTTCGTAGGCAAGTGTCAGTTGATCCGGATAATCAATGCCCAGCTGTTTTCTCAAATATGAAGATATCATAGTGTCATACACTGCAGTGTGCTGATACACCTTGTACATCAGGTACTTTCTTGTGTCTAATCCTACAACCCCCGTTTTCAGCTCGGCAAATACTCTTTCGTAATCGCTCGGGTCAACTATTACGATTACATCCTGATAGTTTTTCGCCGCGCTTCTCAGCATTGTAGGTCCGCCGATATCGATATTCTCGACTGCCTCGGCGAATTCGATATTCTCCTTCATTATCGTTTGCTTAAAGGGATAAAGATTGACAATCACTACATCGATGGTATTGATATTGAGCTTTTTTATCTGCTCCATATGCTCCTCGTTGCCGCGCATTGCAAGCAGTCCCGCGTGCACAACGGGATGCAGTGTCTTGACTCTGCCGTCCAAACACTCGGGAAAACCTGTAATATCGCTTATGTTAATAACCGCAATACCGGCTTTTTTCAATGCGTTATAGGTGCCTCCGGTGCTGACTATCTCATAGCCCAGCGCGACTAGCTGATTAGATACATCTTCGATATTAGTTTTATCCGATACGCTGATTAATGCTCTTTTTTTCATTTTCCTCTCCTAATTTAAGATTTTTTTTAAGGTTGCCGGCAATAACTTGTGCTCCAGCTCCAGCACTCTTTTTTGCAATATTTCCGGAGTGTCGTCTTCATACACTTCCACTGCTGCCTGTGCGATTATCTCGCCCGTATCCGCCCCCTCGTCCACATAGTGAACGGTAACGCCTGTTATCTTTTCCTTATTCTCAATAACAGCCTGATGCACTTTGATACCATAAAACCCCATGCCGCAATACTTTGGTATAAGCGAAGGGTGAATGTTGATTATCCTTCGCGGATACGCGCTGACAATGTTTTTTGTCAGTATGTTAAGGTACCCCGCAAGCAGTATATAGTCAATTTCGCGCGAATTTAGCTCACTGATAATCTCATCATACATGTCTTTGATGTCAGCATAATTGCGCTTGTCAAATACAATGCACGGTATTCCTTGACTGCGGGCGCGTTCGATTGCGAATATGCCTTCCTTGCTGGCAATGACCAAGGCAATGACCGCATCGATTTCGCCCGACTTGATACTGTCTATAACACTTTGCATATCGCTGCCGCCGCCGGAGACAAAAACGGCTAGCTTCTTCATAGAATAACGCCCTCGCCCTTAACTATCTCACCAATAATCCACGCTTTTTCGCCCAAAGCTTCAAGATAAGCGCGTACATTAAGCGCCTCTTCCCTCTTAACGGCTATCACCATGCCGATACCCATATTAAAGGTGTTGTACATCTTTTTGTCCTCAATGCCGGCGCGCCGTTGCAGTACCTTGAATATTTTAGGCACCTCGTAGGCATTCTTATCAATTTTTGCCGCTAGACCGTTAGGTATAATCCGCGGAATATTCTCAATAAATCCGCCTCCGGTTATATGGGCGATGCCCATTACGGCGTATTTCTCAATCAGGCTGAGCACACTCTTAACATATATGCGCGTCGGTCTTAACAAAACCTCGGCAGGTATGTCTCCTAATTCCTCGTCGTACTTGACAAGCTCTTCCTTAACAGGGGAGAACAGCTTGCGCACCAGCGAATATCCGTTGCTGTGCACTCCGCTTGAGGCAAGCCCGATTAAGATGTCGCCCTCGGTTATTTCGGAGCCGTTGATTATCTTGTTTTTCTTGGCTATACCGCAGGAGAAACCCGCAATGTCATACTCACCATCCGAATAAAAACCCGGCATTTCGGCTGTTTCGCCGCCGATTAACGCGCATCCCGCCTCGCGGCATCCCGCGGCTACGCCCTTGACTATCTCCGCTACCTTCTCAGGTATCAGCTTGGGTATAGCGATATAGTCCAAAAATATCAAGGGTCTTGCGCCTTGGCATACAATGTCATTGACGCACATCGCGACCGCGTCAATGCCGATAGTGTCATGCTTGTCCAGACAAAAGGCATATTTGAGCTTTGTGCCTACGCCGTCCGTACCCGCGACAAGCACATCGCCGTCGGGAGCGTCAGAAAGCGCATAAAAGCCCCCGAAAGAGCCTAAATCGCCGACGACATTCTTGTCGTATGTCGACTTGACATATTCCTTCATCATCCTTACCGCAGAATAACCTGCCTCAACATCCACTCCCGCCTGCTTATAATCAATAGCCATACTCTTCTCCTATATATCGCTCAATACATCCATCGCGTATTCGCCGTTAAAACACCCTGTGCAAAACTCTCCGCCGCCGCATGCCTGCCTCAGTCCCTCTAAAGGTATGTAATGCAAGCTGTCCGCTCCGAGCTTTTTGCATATCTCATCCGCCTCGATATAGCTGCCTATCAGCTGATCCCGAGTCTTCATGTCCACTCCGAAATAGCAAGGATACCTTACTATTGGACTGGCAATCACCATATGCACCTCACTAGCGCCGTTTTGCCTCAAAAGATTGATGATTTTTTTGCTGGTGGTGCCTCTTACTATCGAATCATCAATAAGAATAAGTCTTTTTCCCTTTATATTGTTGCGAAATGCGGTCAGCTTAATCTGCACGCTGTTTTCGCGCTGAACCTGACTGGGCTGTATAAAGGTTCTGCCAATGTATCTGTTTTTGCTCAACGCATCTACAAAAGGTATTCCCGAATAGTCGGCATACCCTTTTGCCGCCACAAGCGCCGAGTCAGGGACTCCGGATACTATATCGGCATCGATATTGCACAACTTTGCAAGTGTCTGCCCGCACTCATACCTCGCTCTATATACACTGACATCATCAATAACCGAATCTGCCCTCGCAAGATAGACATATTCAAAAATGCAGGCCCTTTTGCAGGGTTCGCTGAACTTTTTGCTGGTGACTTTGCAGTCGCTGTCGATTATTACAATCTCTCCCGGCTCCAAATCCCTTATGAGGTTGGCTCCCAGCGCGTCAAGCGCGCAGGATTCGCTTGCAATAATGATATCGCCGTCTTTCTCGCCCATCACAGCAGGCTTCAATCCGCGGGAATCACGCGCGGCAATCATCTTGTCGCCTACCAGTATCACAAAGGCGAAAGCTCCCTTAAGCTGACGGCAGGCGCTGTATACGCATTCTTCCACGCTCTCCGCGCTGCATCCATTGATTAGCGAAACAATGGTCTCGGCATCCGTAGAGGTCTGGAATATAAAACCTTGCCTGACCATGGACTGCTTGAGATTCCCCTCGTTGACTATACTGCCGTTATGCGCTATCGCCATCCTGCCGAACTTGCCGAACACAACAAGAGGCTGCGCATTGATTATATTGTTGGATAATTTGGCAGCATAGCGGGCATGCCCAATCGCCGCAGATGACGCCGGGAACAGCGCAAGCTCCTCTTCCTCAAAAACATAGCTGACAAGACCGGTATTTTTGTAGTAAAAAATATCCTTATTGTACCTTACCGCTATCCCAGCGCTTTCTTGCCCCCTATGTTGCAAGGCAAAAAGCCCAAAATAAACCTCTCTGGCAATATCCTTGGTATTTTTGCTCATTATCCCAATAATACCGCATTCCTCACGTACTCCCATTTCTTTCTCGGATATGGTAAGTTGCTTCATCTTTTTCATCCTCACTAAAAGCGCGTTACCGTTTACTTTGAAGTTACAAGGGACATTATTATTTCGTCATCAGCCAATATTTTATTCTCCATATCCGCCTTATAAGCGGCGAGCTTGTCAGCAAGTGCCGAATCGGTAATTGCAAGCATCTGAACAGCGAGCAGTCCTGCATTCTCTGCGCCGTTGATTGCGACTGTCGCAACGGGCACGCCTGCTGGCATCTGCACAACAGACAACAGACTGTCCAAGCCGTCCATTGTGGAGCTCTTTACCGGCAGGCCTATTACCGGAAGTGTCGTATGACCTGCAATGACTCCGGCAAGATGCGCCGCCTTGCCTGCCGCGGCTATTATCACCCCATAGCCGTTTTTGCGCGCATTGTCCGCAAACTCTGCCGCAACCTTGGGTGTGCGGTGCGCGGACAAAACTCTGACGACGCTCTCAATTCCAAAGCTCGTCAGCACATCATATGCGGGCTTAACCGCCGCCAAATCGTTCTTGCTGCCCATTAATATTGCCACCTTCTTCATATCATTTCTCCTTTTGTTATTTTACCGGCCCTTAAGCCCGTTTTTTTAAGTAGTCGGCAGTTGAGTAAGAAACAAAAAAACGCAGTATCTCACACTGCGTTTGGTATTGCTGCTTCTATCGCTATTGAAAGTGCACTTTGCGCGTGAATAACCGCTATGCTACGCATACTGCTATTTCTCGCCAGCAAGTTGTCGGATGTGCAAAAAAACCTCTCCATTTCTTACTCCTGTTTCACGCTATCTATATTTTATCAAAAACGGCTCGGGAAAGCAAACAAAAAACCGCCTTGTTGCGGTTTTTATCTACAAAATTTTCATGGCAATTTGAGTAGTTACAAGGTGGCGTTTTTGACGGCGAATTAAGTCTGTTTGCCTCTAACCGGCGTATCGGCTCCCTCTCCTAGAGCGCTGTCGTGCTTCCAAAGCCTCCGTTACGGGCGCTTTGACAATCATCGTCCACGGTTATCCCGTATTCCACAAAGATTCCCTGCGCAAAGCCTTTGCCGCAGGAGAGTTCCAGATGCCTGTTTTCCAACGAATTGTTGCTTATTTTGATGATAATATGCCCCTCGTTATCCGAGAAAAAGTAATCGCTGTCTATTATCCCCACAGTATTGTCAAGCTGTAGTCTGTAATTGAAACCCAAACCGCTTCTCGGATATATCTTGAGCGCCCAGCCCTCCTCAATCTCCACCCTGATTCCAGTGGGGATTGCAATGCTTCGCTGCGGCGGCAGCTCAAGGTCAAAAGGCAAAAAGAAATCATAACCTGCAGAGCCTTTCGTCGCGCGTTTTGGCATCATTATATTGCTGTACAAAGCTAACAAAAAATCTTCCGAATAATCCGCAAAGCACTTGCATGCGCTTTTTGCGAATTGCTCGAAAGATACCTTGTAAAACCTTGCTATTTTTTTCATATTGACTATCGGCCGAGCGGCTTCATCGTCGGGAACAAGAGCACATCCCGTATAGAATAGCTATCCGTCAGCAGCATAACCATACGGTCGATGCCTATACCGAGACCTCCGGTAGGCGGCAGTCCGTACTCCAAAGCGGTCACATAATCATCGTCCATCATCTGCGCCTCGTCATCGCCCTTTTCGCGCTCTTTAACCTGCGCCAAAAACCTCTCCCGCTGGTCCATCGGGTCGTTAAGCTCCGAGAAAGCATTGGCAAATTCTCTTGCCGTCATAAACAGTTCAAAGCGCTCGGTCAGCCTTTCATCCGAGGGCTTTCTCTTGGCAAGAGGGGAGATTTCAACAGGATAGTCGATAATGAATGTAGGCTGTATCAGCTTGTCTTCGACATATCTGTCAAAAAGCTCAGCCATTGCCTTACCCCAACTGATATCCCTATTAAGCTCTATGCCCCTTTCTTTGCAGTCGGCAAGAATTGTATCGATATCGCTGCTCATAAAATCAATACCTGTATGCTCTTTGACCGCTTCCGCCATTGTCAGCCTCTTCCAAGGCTTTTTCAACGATAATGCGGTACCTTGATAGCTAATCTCGGTGCTGCCAAGCACTCTTTCTGCAACAAAAACAAAAAGCCTCTCGGTGATGTCCATCATGGCATGGTAATCAACATATGCCTGATAAAGCTCAATCGTGGTGAATTCGGGATTGTGTTTAATGTCCATCCCCTCGTTTCTGAAAAGTCTGCCCATCTCGTATACTTTCTCAAAGCCGCCCACAATAAGCCTCTTGAGATACAGCTCGGGCGCTATGCGCATGTACATATCTATATCCAGCGTATTGTGATGAGTAACAAAAGGTCTCGCGCTCGCTCCGCCTGCAATGGTATTGAGTATCGGCGTGTCCACCTCCAAAAAACCCTCCCCGTCCAAAAACGCTCTCACCGAGGATATAATCTTACTGCGCAAAACGAAGGTCTTCTTCACCTCAGGATTAGCGATCAAATCAACATATCTCTGCCTGTAGCGTAGGTCGGTGTCCTTCAAGCCGTGAAACTTTTCAGGAAGCGGCAGCAATGCCTTAGCGAGCAACTCGTACTCTGTAGCATGTATCGATATCTCACCCGTCCTGGTCTTGAATACCGTACCCCTTATTCCAAGGATGTCGCCGATGTCAAGGGTCTTAAACTCGTCGTAGGACTCCTCGCCGAGGTCATCCCTTTTTACATATATCTGCAATGTGCCCTCGCCGTCCAAAATATGCGCAAAAGCGGCCTTACCCATAATACGGCGGGATACCATACGGCCCGCAATACTAATTACTTGACCTTCCAGCGCCTCATAATTGCTAATAACATCTACAGAAAGATGACTCTTGTCGTACTTGACAATTTTGAATGGATCGGCGCCCTTAGAGCTTAGCGCTCTCAGCTTTTCAATCCTTATTCTTTTGCTCTCGAATATGTCTTCTTCGGTAGCCGGTGCGGCGTTGTTAACTGTGTTTTCGTCCATTCTTACTTACCTATCTTAATTATCTTGTAGTGTCCTATTCCAGCGGGAGCCTTGACCTCTACGGTACTGCCCACTTTCTGTCCCAAAAGCGCCGCGCCCAGCAATGACTGATTGCTAATCTTATTCTCTTCGTAATTTGCCTCGGCGGTACCGACAATCTGATATTCCATTATCTCATCGTAATCGATATCGAGTATCTTTACATTACTACCCACGCTGACAACCTTGTTGTTGATGTCCTTGTCTTCAATAATGATTGCG
>CAYTUT010000067.1:0-8580 GCA_964441295.1 uncultured Christensenellaceae bacterium
AAAGGCAAGCAGCTGCGCGTCGCACAGTTTAAGCGAAAGACCGTTTTCGATGCACTGCGCTCTGATATGGTCCTCTTCCATCAGCATTATCGAGATATTGCGCTCTTTATTAAGTATTAATGCCCCGTATTTGCTCTCCGTAAGCAGAGGACTAATCAAATGACTCTCAATAAGCGAATTGCGCTCAAGAGGAGACATCGACTTAATCTTAAAGAAGTCGTTGTCGAATAGTTTGTCGGACACCTTTTTTGCCGCCGCACATACTTTATCTGCCTGAATCGGAGTGCATTTTGAGGGAAAAGGGTACTCGGCAAAATTACGGGCAAGCCTTATACGGGAAGACACTACCAAATATTCCATATCAGCTCTCCTCCCAATCCCGTCTTATCTCGTCTATCTGAGCCTTAAGGCTTGCGGCATCAGAAAAACGCTCCTCGTCGACAGCTTTTTTCAGCTCAACATACAGCGACTCAATATCCACAGGAGGCCTTGAACGACCGTTTCTCCCCTTATGAACTACGCTGCCTTGATATTCGCGTATCGCCTCTGTCAAGTAGGTCTTAAAAGTGGCGTAGCATTCGGGACAGCCCGTATAACCGCAACGAGCAATTTCGTTAAGCGTAGTACCGCAGACGCATATCCTCTGCGCCTCAGGCAAGGCAGAGTTATTAATTGAGCGCGCTTTTTTTTCTAATTCTTTGTCCAAAATGCTCTTGCAACTGCTGCAAATATGAAAGGTACGGTTGATGCCGTTACTGGTTTTTGTAAAATGATGCTCGGCCAATCTGGAGCCGCATATTTCGCATATGTTTTTATTGATCATATCTAGCTATTACTCAATAATCCTTACTGTTTTTACATAAATATTATACATCTAATTAGTATTTTTTGCAATATTCTTTATTTATATTTATGGTATAATATATATAATAATGGCGTGGAAATAACATGGTCGAAAGAATAATATTACATTGTGATGCGAATAACTTCTATGCTTCGGTCGAATGCGCAAAAAATCCCGCGCTGAAAGGCTATCCTATTGCCGTATGCGGCGACCCCGAAAAGCGTCACGGAATAGTACTTGCAAAAAGCACAGAAGCAAAAATATGCGGAGTTGCAACGGGAGAGGCTATTTGGCAGGCAAAGTCAAAATGTAAGGACTTAATCCTCGTATCGCCCGATTATACGGCTTATGTCAACTATTCTAACGCCCTGTTTGCTCTCTATGGCGCCTACACCGACCGTGTGGAAGCCTTCGGTCTTGACGAATGCTGGCTGGATGTCAGCGGCAGCGCAAATTTATTCGGGAACGGAGCAACTATTGCCGATGAATTGCGCGCTAGGGCAAAGTCCGAGCTGGGCATATCTATTTCTGTGGGTGTATCGTGGAATAAAATATTCGCAAAAATCGGCAGTGACTACAAAAAGCCTGATGCAACGACGGTAATTAACAAGGAAAACTATAAAGATATCGTATGGAAGCTGTCTGCGGCGGACTTAATGATGGTAGGCAAAAAGACAGCGTCAACGCTTGAGAGAAGCGGAATAAAAATAATAGGCGATCTGGCAAAAACTGATGTAAGAATACTCAAAGAAAAATTTGGCATTTTAGGACAAAAGCTCCATGATTATGCTAACGGAAACGACGAGAGTCCGGTCTGCAGCGCAGAATACAGGAGCGTACCTGAAAGCATCGGCAACGGGTCAACTGCGGCTAGAGATATAGTTACCGAACGCGAAGCAACGACTCTGATAATCGCATTATCCGAAATCGTCGCTGCAAGACTCAGAGAATACAACCTAAGAGCAAACGGCGTTTATCTTGGGATAAAAGACACCGCGATGTCATACTGCGGCAAACAGATCAAGACACTTTCTCCGATCAGCTCTGCAAAAGACTTGATTAAATACAGTACGGATATCCTCCACAAATTATGGAAAGAGGACACCGGTCTTCCTATACGGGCGATTACAGTTACCGCAATTAACCTGATAGGCGACAATGCCGGTTATCAGCAGACAATGTTCGATAATGATTCGGCAAAATCTGAAAGATTGGAAAAAAGTATTGACGCTATACGCGGCAAATACGGCTTCGAATCCATAAAACGCTGCTCGCTGCTGCTTAATACATTTGTTACTGACAAAATAATTGACGACCGCAACTTTAAGCCTTTCAAAAAAAACTAGAGCGTCAACGAAAATTCATCAAGAATAACCCGACTTATACCGCATCTGAGGCAATAACTTATGCGCTGTCCTGCAATCCGCGCCGATGTAACACCTGATTGAGTTACAGCGCAGTCACAACATATCGAGCGATCAGATTATCGTTGCATTGAATACATAAAATATGCCCAAAGTGCGACAAAAAATCTTTTTCAGATAAAATCATTTTACTATATCGATAAATAATTGTGGTTTAGTAAAACACTCCAAATTTGTATAATTGCACCTTGCAATTTGGACAAAATACTCGCCATCCGCATAATAGGCTTTGAAATTTGCCTACACTCACTTCAATATGTGAATAAGAACACTTTGCAATTTGGACAAAGCCTTTTGCTAGTTCGTAAAAATCACTTCGTGTTTGAATAAAATACTTCACTATGCAAATACAACATTTTGTTAGTTGGATAAAATGCTTTGCAATTTGCATACAATATTCTCTATTAGAATAAAAACTTGTTACTTGAATAAAAAAACTCCGCAATGCGGAGTATTTTTGTTAATCTCTAGATGTCTTTCTCTTGCGAGCGGCCTCAGCCTTCTTCTTCCTTTTCACGCTGGGCTTCTCGTATGCCTCTTTACGCTTAATATCACCGATGATACCGTCCTTAGTGCACTGACGCTTAAAACGCCTGATTGCGCTGTCTAAGGTCTCATTATCGCGTACTTTAACAACTGACATTCATTTCACCTACCTTCCGCCATCGGTTTAGTAATAACATTATAGCAGATTATTCCCATTTGTCAAACATTTTATTAATAAATAAGTTGTTTTATTATAATTTTGTTAAACTTTTTTTGCGCGGATTAGCTATCGTTCCACCAAATGAAAATGATCATAGCGAATAATACCGCAAGCAATGATATCAACGAATAGCAACGCGTATTGCTAAGAAACATCCCTCAAATATATGAGCTCGCTGGTAAAGGCGCGGTCTTCTGCAATGCTAATCAGTGTTCCGCCGCGATAATCGTCTGTCTTATCTATTCCAAAAAGCCCGAGGTAGACTACTGTATTGCTAAAGGACAGTTGTATGCCATTATAGATTATCGCAAAGTTATTCTTGTGATTATGACCGCAAAAGGTTGCCTTAGTACTGCCCAAAGCTACCATCTCCTCAAAAAACTTACCTCTAGGTAATTTTGCGCCCACAGTAGGAGCAAGGATTTTTTCATCCATTACGCCATATAGGTACTCAACCTCCGTACTGCCTTGTTGATACAAATCCCATGCGGTCTGGTATTCGTTGAGGGGAATATGAAAGAAGGCAAGCGAACTAACCACCTCTCCTTCCGCAATGCCGTTGGCCTCGGTGGACAGTGACAATATTGATTCCCTATACCACTCGACCTGAGAATCTCTTATGATATCGTACTTAAACATATTGCACTGCACATAGCGGTTGCTGTCAAGCATTACCAGCGACGTATTAAGCGTGTTGTCTTCGTTGCGTATGTTAATTATATGGTTGCCATAGCCGAAAACCTCAACATCTTCAGGATTATTTGATAGCAGACAGTACTTCAAGTCAGCAGACGAAAAATACCTCGCAAGCTGTCTGTTACTTGAAAAGCTGTATGCCTCCATATCATGATTGCCGAACACAAGTGTCCATGGAATGCGTATTTTTTCCATAAATGAAGCAAACTGCCTCGCCGTCTTCATATTGTTGATATTTCCGCTTTGAGGAAAAAACGGATACAAAATGTCTCCTGTAATTATAATCAAATCGGGCTCTGCCGCCTCAATCAGATTAAACACGCAATCAAGCGCTAAGCTGTCCTTTTTGACAGAGAAAATGCCGCCGCCAATGTGCAGATCGGTAAGCTGAAGTATCCTAAAATCCCGCTCGGCAGGTTTGGTGAAAGTATAATAACCGTCCTCTCCCATGTAGAATACCGGCGATTCTGCACCGAGAGCGTAATAATTAGCATCAATATGGCGCTGGTTGGCGTTAGAGCCTAGAGATATGGTTAGCACAAAAGAAAAAGTTATGCCTAATATCAAAATCGATATAATTTTAAGCGCGTATCTCTTTTTTGAACTCATTCAATTAACACATTCTGGGTGAAAGCTGCTCGCCCGCTAAGATATGTATGTGCAGATGCTCTACGCTCTGGCAACCATCCTTTCCTTTATTGGATACCAGGCGGAAGCCCTCTGATAGCCCCAGCTTGTCGGTTATTGCCGACAGCTTTTTCAAGCATCTGCCAAGCGTTGCGGCCTGCGAATCGCTCATCTCCACAATATTTGCATAATGCTCCTTGGGAATCAGCAGCAAATGTATCTTGGCTTGTGGCGAAATGTCGCGTATTATAATCATGTCGTCATCTTCAAAGAGCTTTGATGCGGGTATTTCTCCCCGAATTATTCTGCAGAATATACAACTGTTATCCATTATTGCCTCCTTGCTATCATTCCGTCTTTGTATATGTTATCCGTAATGACTTTGTATATCTTGCCCAATACCGGAGTTGAGCTGTAAGGTATGTACACTCTGATATAATTATCAGAATAACCCTCGATAAAGCGGTCGTCTGCGTGCTCTGCGACCACCTCAAGCTCTTTACCCAAAAACAAGTACAGATATTCCCGTTTGAGCGAATCCTTAAGTTTTGTAAGTCTTTCCAGCCTGTCCTTGACAACATCTTCTGCCAAAGAGCCCAAATTGTATGCCGCAGTCCCTGCGCGCCTTGAATATGAAAAAATGTGTATATCAGAAAATGCCGCTTTTTCAGCAAGCTCAAGGGTTGCGCAAAAGGCCTTTTCGTCCTCGGTAGGAAATCCTACTATAATGTCCGTAGTAATGGCAGCTTCGGGGAAATACTTGCGAATTTTTTTGACCTTTTTCAAAAACTCATCACGGGTATAGCCTCTATTCATTGCGGCAAGGACACCGTCATCGCCGCTTTGCAAGGAAAGATGAAAGTGCTTGCAGATATTGCCGGCATCGCTAATTGCCTCGAGAAAATCACCGGTAATTACATTAGCCTCAAGCGAGCCCAGACGTATTCTAGCATTGACTTGCGCTACTGCTTTGATTAAGTCAATAATACTGAGTCCTATGTCCTTGCCATATGCCGAAAGATTAATCCCAGAAAGCACTATCTCGTCTGTATCGAGCGCGCGCATATTGCATTCCATGATTATGTCACCGAGTTCTCTCGAGCGGCTCCGCCCTCTCAAGTACGGCACAATGCAGTAAGAACAAAAATTATTGCATCCGTCCTGCACTTTGACAAAACTGCGGGAACGGCTGCTTTCACCATAATCAAGGCTTTCGTATGCCGCGGGCAAGTCGTATTTTGAATATCCCTCGCAAAGCTTAGCGGCCAATTCTTTGCGCGCCGTACCTGAGACATATTTAACGCCCTTGGTTATGAATTGCTCCATGTTTTTTTCACTTGCGCAGCCTATAACATATATATCTGCGTCCGGATTGTATTTTTTGACACGGGCAACGCATTGTCTGGATTTCTTTTCTGCTTCTTGAGTGACCGCGCAGGTATTGATGATATACGCGTCCGCCGCGACCAAATCTTCAAAGACAGTGTGCCCTGCCTTTCTTAGAGTTGCGGCCAAACTCTCGCACTCGCATTGATTAACCTTGCATCCGATGTTATATACTACAATTTTCATAATTCCACCTATCACATTATACAATAGCTTAGCAATAATTACAATGCCAATATGGTAAGGTCGCAATATTGCGCTGACAAGCAACACAATATATCGACAAAACAAAATACTTACTACTGACCGTTGCTTATATCCAATTGTTGAATAAGGTATCCTAATGACACTATAGCCGCCGTCTCCGCCCGCAAAATCCGTCTGCCTAAGGAGAACATAGATACACCCGATTCGATTGCGGCTTCGGCCTCATAGGGCTTAAAGCCTCCTTCGCTGCCGATTATTACCCCTAAATCACGCGAGTTCCTTAGCTTATCCGTAAGTGATGCAAGCGAGGTTGAACGTTCTTTTTCGTATGCCATTATAAGGTTTTTGCCGCGCTTGATTACTTCATCAAAGCGGAGAATCCTATCTTCAATCACAGGCACGCTCGCTCTGCCGCACTGCTTCGACGCCTCTACGGCAATTTTTTTGAGTCTTGCTGTATTAACATCCTTCTCCGATGTATTAGCCGAGCTAAACAATGCGATACTTTTTACTCCTATTTCGACGGCTTTTTGTACCGCAATAGTCAGCTTCTCATTCTTAATCGCTCCGAGATACAGTGTCACATTGATTGCGGCTTCGGTATCGTTGTCCATTATGTCACAAATCTCGCCCTCAACGATATCGGGGGTGATGTTGACAATTTTGCACAAATAATCCTTTCCACTGCCGTCGCAAGCAATAAACGAATATCCCCTTTTGTATCGCAAAACCTTTACAATATGGTTATATTCTTCACCCGATATTGCAACATAGCTGCCTTGTACCGCCTCTTTATACACATAAAACCGTCTTAATTCCATATTAAAATCTTATGGCAACCCAATCCTTAACCGACAATCTCGCTTGGGGGAGTCTGCCCGCTTGTCTGAAAGCGTCAAGCACTTCCTGCTCTCTCTCTTTGATAATGCCCGAGATAATAATTATCGTACCGCCGCTAATTTTTCCCGGTAATTGCTTGGCAAGCATAATAAGGATATCAGCTGTTATATTAGCAAGAATTACATCGCTTCGGGGAGCATTGCCCGACATCAGCGATGCGCACTCGACAATAGACAAATCCAACACGCCGTTAAGGGCGGCGTTCTCTCTCATATTGTCTAGCGCTACACGGTCAATATCGGCAAAGTAACAGCTTTTTGCGCCGAGCTTCAAGCAGGAAATGCCAAGTATACCGCTGCCGCAACCTATATCACTGACTGTCTTATTATGCAAATCCAACTGCTCTATCAGTTCTAAGCACATTCTAGTTGTTTCGTGCTCTCCGGTACCGAATGCCATACCGGGATTGATACGCACAACCGTCCTATTGCTGTCATAGGTAAGCCAGCTGGGCACTATTACTATTCTTTCCAGCTCAATAGGAGAATAAAACTTCTTCCAGTTATTCAGCCAATCCTCGCCGTCAATATCTTTGTACGATGTCTCAAGGGAGCCCAATTCGAAATCAGAGCTGTTTTTTAGCTCTGATAATCTATGGTCAAGCATCCTTGACACATAGTCAAATTGCTCGCAATCAGTATAGCCGGTCACCTTAACAATATCGCTTTGGATTAACACATTCTTGTCAATATAATCCCAAATGATTTGATTTTTGTACAATTCGGCAACATCGGCACTGTCAATAATGCTGACACCTTGACCCCCGAATTCGAATAGGATGTCTGCCACAAGCTCTGCGCCAATCGAGGTTGTATTGACTGTAATAGCTTTGTAATTCATATTATTTGAGGTACTCCTTAAACTTCCTGCTCTTTTCGTCCTGATTTGAGCCCAAAGTGCTCTCGAGCTTTTCTAATATATCCTTTTGAGACCTGGAAAGCTTCTGTGGCGTCTGAACAACAGCAGTAAACAGTATATCTCCGTACATGTCCTTGTTGACAAACTTAAAGCCTTTGCCCTTAACGCGGAAAACACTGCCTGTCTGTGTCTCTTCGGGCAGCTTAAAAGTGATTTTGCCTGTAGGGGTAGGCACTTCGATATCGCCTCCCAATGCCGCTTTCGCAAAGGAAACCGGAACTTCGAAATATATGTCGTTGCCCCTTCTTCTGTACAAGGGATGCGGCTTGACGCTGACAATTATTACAACATTCCCGTTAGGGCCGCCGTTTGCCCCGCTTTCACCTTCGTTGGCGTAGGTCATCGTCTGACCGTTATCAATGCCTGCCGGTATCTTGATATTCATCTTGCGAATATTGCGGGTGTTGCCCTTGCCGCCGCAGGTTTTGCAGGTTTCTTTAATTATTCTGCCCCTGCCCTTACAGTCAGGGCATGTCGTCTCCTGCATAATCGAGCCGAACATTGTGTTTTGCCTGAATGTTACCGTACCCTTGCCTCCGCAACGCTTGCAAGTCTCAAAGGATGTACCGTTTTTTGCGCCGGTGCCGTTGCAATCAGTACAATTCTCACTGCGGGTAATTTTAATCTCCTTCTCCACTCCAAAGTAGGATTCCATAAAATCTATTACAATATTAACAGTTATGTCATCGCCTCTACGGGGAGAGAACGCATTGCGCTGTCTGCCTCCGCCGGTAAAAGAACTGAATATATTGCTGAATATATCATCGAAGCCGCCAAAACCGCCGCCGGCGCCGCCGCCTGCCGAGCCTCTAAACGAGGGCCCGTTTTCATCGCCGAACTGGTCGTACGCCGCTCTTTTTTGAGTGTCAGAG
>CAYTUT010000068.1:0-8485 GCA_964441295.1 uncultured Christensenellaceae bacterium
CAGAAAAGTTCGCGTGTTGACTAAGATTGATAACAGCTCTTATTCGGGCATGCTTGACAGTATAGGCATTGATACCATTATATCTCCCAAAATACTCACCGCCAACCAAATAATTCGACATGTACGCGGCAGGCAGGACTCGGGCGGCAAGGTATGCACTTTTTACCGTATACTTAACGAAAAAGCCGAAGCAATTGAATTCATTGCCAACAATACCTTCAAACAATTGTCAGTCCCGCTCAAGGATATAACTCTCAAACAGCATGTAATCGTTGCATGTATTATACGCGACAACAGCACTATTATCCCAAGCGGCAACGACACAATAGAAGAAAATGACCGCGTAATTGTGGTGACGATTGCCGAGTTTTTTGACGAACTCAACGATATACTTGAATAGCTTATGAATTACAGAATAACCGGTTATATGATGGGAATAATAGCGATTGTCCAGGCAATTCTTCTAAGCGTGCCTTTCTTTATCGCTATAGCGCTGTTGGAAAAAACCATTCTCGCTTTTGCCATAACTATAGCGGTATTACTTGCAATCGGCATTCCCCTTGTTGTCTTTAAGCCTAAGGATTTATCTATTAAGACTAAAGAAGGCTTCGTCATAGTGGCAATGGGCTGGATTTTTATGAGTATATTCGGTTCGCTGCCTTTTTTCATTTCCCGTTATATTCCCAACTTTGTCGACGCTTTGTTCGAGACCATATCCGGCTTTACCACAACCGGCGCTTCCATTCTCGGCGATATTGAAGCGATGCCCAAAAGTCTGCTGTTTTGGCGCAGCTTTACCCAGTGGATAGGCGGTATGGGGGTTCTAGTGTTCGTTATTGCGATTCTTCCCAAGGCTGACCCGAAGTTTTTTCATGTATTTCGCGCCGAAAGCCCCGGACCGCAAGTCGGCAAGCTGGTCTCGAAGCTTCGATTCACCGCGCAAATACTATACGCGATATATATTGCCCTTACCATACTCGAGATTATTTTGCTTTCGATAAAACTACCCTTTTTCGATAGCGTAATTCACGCCTTCACCACGGCTTCTACCGGTGGTTTTTCCAATAAAAACCTTAGTATTGCCGCTTTTAACAGCGCATATGTCGAGACGGTAATAACCGTCTTCATGATCATATTCTCCATTAATTTCAACCTGTTTTTCCTGTTGCTGCTTGGCAAGCTCAAAGATGTATTCAAGAGTGAAGAGTTAAGGGTGCTCATCTTCGTAATAATGGTATCCATCGTAATTGTGTCAATCAGTTTGTTCGCTAACGGCATCTATTCTTCATTCGGCGAGTCTTGGCGCTATGCTTCTTTCCAGGTTGCTTCCTTGATGTCAACTACGGGCTACACCACTGCGGATTACACAACCTGGCCGGCAATCGCCCAGTTTATTCTCTTTTTGCTGATGTTTATTGGCGGCAGCGCAGGCTCTACCGCGGGCGGATTAAAGGTATCAAGGGTTATAATACTTTTTAAGTCCGGCTTCCGCGAGGTGAAAAGCACCCTTTCGCCCCGTTCGATTAATACAATCCGCCTGGACGGCAAGCCTATTGACTATATAGTGACACACGGCACAATGCGGTACTTCATACTGTACCTTATGGTGTTATGCGCCTCCACTTTGCTGACATCAATCAGCAATCCCTCCTTGACTATTGGCGATACTCTTTTAACCAATTTTACTGCTGTGATAAGTTGCCTTAGCAATGTCGGACCTTTCTTCGGCAGCATTGGAGCTGCCGGCAATTTCGCCGCATACAGCGGCTTTTCCAAAATCGTTTTTTCCATAACGATGCTGATAGGAAGATTAGAAATATTCCCCATGCTGCTATTGTTTTATAGCAAAACCTGGCTCAAATTCTAGACGCGCCAGCAAAAACGCTCTTCACGACACCTCTATGCTTTTGCGAGGAGGTTGTCCTTGTGAAGAGCGTTTTTATATGCTCAATTAGGATTATGCCTTCTAAAGAGGCTCTAACAATCTAACTTACAACATTAATTGGGTTACCTCTAAAAAATCCTTCAATGTTGGCTGTCGTCACGGACAACAGTCTTTCACGCGCCTCGCTGGTAGCCCACGCGATGTGCGGTGTTATTATGCAGTTCTTCGCCGAAAGAAGGGGGTTGTCCGCATTGGGAGGCTCCACAGATAATACATCGAGCCCCGCGCCCGCAATACGCGCGCTGTTCAGCGCGTCAGCAATTGCCTTTTCGTCTACCAGTGCTCCGCGGGCGGTATTAATCAAAAGAGCCCCTTTCTTCATTTTGGATATGCTGTCCGAATTAATCATCCTTGCATTACTCTCGGTTAGCGGACAATGCAGGCTGACTATATCAGCTTTTGCAAGCACCTCATCAAGAGAACAGCTTCCCTCGAAAGGCGTGCGGTTATGCACTAGCACTCTCATACCAAATGCCTTGCCGATTCTCTCCACCGCCTTTGCTATGTTGCCGTACCCAACCAAACCCAACACTTTGCCGGACAGCTCTTTTAGCGGCGCTAAGCAAAAGCAAAAATCCTTACTGCTTGCCCAACAGCCGTTCTCCACCGCTTTTGAATGCTCTCCCACCCTTACAGCAAGCTCAAGAATGAGCGCAAAAGTCATCTGCGCTACGCTTTCTGTGCTATAGGCAGGGACATTACTGACAACAATGCCCTTCTCCCTTGCGGCAGGTATATCAATCACATTGTATCCTGTCGCAAGCACGCTGATATACTTAAGACTCGGACAAGCCTCCATTACAGCGCGGTCAATCACCGTCTTGTTGGTAACTGCTACTTCGGCGTCCTTAAGGCGCGACACAACATCCTTTTTGTCAGTTCTGTCATATATCGAAAGTTCTCCGATTTTTTTGAGAGCCTCAAAGCTCAAATCGTCCTGCGTTACCGTGAATCCATCCAATACAACTATTTTCATAACTACCTCAAATTAATTTTGCTGCCCAAATGATGCAAGACCCAGCGCAAACAAATAATACGCTGCCTCGATTTCGCACAAGGATTACAAGCTGTGCCGCTGATAATCAAATAACGCCGCACAATCACTTGTGCGGCGTTATTATTAATTGTTACAGATACTGTCCTTGAGCGAAATATCCTACCTTGAAAAGTAACGCGCCGAACTCGCCGCCGAACTCGGGAGCGCCCTCGACTACAAGCCACTTTTTCTGCATGTACTCAATCATGTCGCCCTTACTCATAAGAATGTCGAGCGCATGCTGAGTGCTGTCAAACCTCATTGTCAAGAACGGTTTGCATCTTGGGTATTCGCCTCTCCCCGCTTTGCTGTTGCCCGCCTTGATTCTCAACCAGGATTGCAGCTCAGGATAACCCGTGACCGCAAAAGCGTAAGCTCTATCGGGGCTTGTAACGGTAAACTTCTTAACATCGCCCTGCCCCATTTTGTTGAGCTGGCTTATACCATTGGGAAGAAGATAGAAGAACAGCTTAACAAGCATAATTTGATCCGCTTCCTTAGCAGGAGCGTCCTTTGACTGCAACAGTCCTGCCATACGCAACAAAGTCATCAGAATGGGCACAAGAATGCCTAGCTTGAGCATACCCTTGATTTTGGGCAGCGGCATGCCTTTGCCTGAGAAGAAGATGCAAAAGTTTCTAAGATTGGGAAACTCGAATTCCACATCGGGAGCTTCGTGAAGTTTGCCAACAACCACGGTCCATTTGCCGTCCTCGACCACAAAGTGGGTGCCCAGCTTGCCGCCTTCTGCACCGTCATACTTCGCGCTTACCTGAAATACAAAACTCTTGCCTATAAATTTGTTGCCGTACTTAGGCTCGCTCTCTGCGATGACTTTCAACAGCGGCAAGGCTGAATAAAAGAATATCCTTGACGCATATATATCGTCCTGAGTAATTTGTACGCTTTTTGCCATAATATTATACCTCGTCTCCCCAGTCCTCATCGACCTCGAAGTCCGCCTTCATTACTTCCAGCACATTCTTTACAATGCCGGCAGCATCGAGCTCGTGCATTGCCATAAGGTCTTCGTGGAGACCGATAGCCGAGAACTTATCCTGCAGACCAAGCTTGCGGAATGCGCAAGCCTTGCCGCTCTCAACCACTACTTCGGCAACGGCGCTGCCCAAGCCTCCGATAACCGAGTGGTCCTCTACTGTTATAATACGGCGCGTTTCCTTAACCGCTTTGATGATAGCCTCTTTGTCAATCGGCTTAATGGTGTGCATGTTGAGCACTCTCACATTGAGCTTGTGGTCGAACTGGAGTATCCTCGCCGCTTGCACTGCCTGATATACGCAGGAGCCGCATGCGATTATAGTAAGGTCTGTGCCCTCGAACATCTCAACAGCCTTGCCTATCTCAAAGCCATATTTGTCAGTATTGTATACTGTCTGGTCGAATCCGCGATTGATACGGATGTAGAAGGGTCCGGGAGTATTCGCCGCAGCGCGTACTGCAAGTCCTGTCTCAATACCGTCAGCTGGGCATATCAGCGTCATGTTAACGAGTCCGCGAATAACCGCGAAGTCCTCGATCGCATGATGCGTGGAGCCGCCCTGACCGAAAGATGTGCCGGCGTGTGTGCCGATTATCTTGACATTGACATTTTGGTAGCAAATATCGGTGTGCACCTGGTCAAGCGCTCTCAAACTTGCAAATACCGAGAAAGTTGACGCAAATGGTACCAATCCGCCCTTTGCCATACCTGCTGCAATACCCATAAGGTTTTGCTCTGCAATACCTACATTGAAAAATCTGTCGGGGAATTTTGCCTGGAAGTCGCCGATTTTGGTAGAGCCGGCAAGATCTGCGGTAAGGGCAACGATATTTGGGTTCTCATCACCTAATTCGCACAATGTTTTTCCATATATTTCAGCTGTTGCGAGTTTGGTCGTTTCAACAGCTGTAAAACTCAAACCACCTGCCATATTATTTGCCCTCCTTTTCTACTCTTGCAACCCTGTTTTTGTAATATGCCTCAAGGTCTGCCTTACCGGTATTAAATTTCTCATCGTCAACTGCGCCGTAGTGCCACTTGTAATTGCCCGCCATATAGCTGATGCCCTCGCCCTTAACTGTATTGGCGATAATGCATACGGGTTTGTCCTTAGGATTGAGCGCGTATTCGATAGCGTCGGATAGTTCGACAAAATTGTGACCGTCAACTTCCACCACATCAAAGCCGAAAGCTCTCCACTTGTCCGCAAAAGGCTCCAGTTTCATTACTTCTTCTGTCTTGCCGTCTATCATCATCTTGTTGCGGTCGACAATGGTAATCAAATCCTTTGCGTCATAGTTGGAAGTAGCCATTGCCGCCTCCCATACCGAACCCTCGTCGCACTCTCCATCACCGAGCAGCAAGAAAGTCTTATACTTCTTGCCCTTCACCCTTGCCGCAAGCGCCAAACCTAAAGCGAGCGCCGAGCCGTGACCCAGCGAACCTGTAGAGGTATCCAGTCCCTTGACCTTATTGGAGTCAAGATGTATACCTAGCTTACTGCCTGTGAGATTGAATGTCTTGAGCTGTTCTACTTCGATTAAGCCAAGTTTTGCAAACAGCGAAGCGAGCGCAAGACCGATGTGACCCTTGGATACCACGCAACGATCGCGGTCGGGATCTCCCGGATTCTTGGGGTCAAACTTCATATATTTGTAATACAACGATGTCAAAATGTCTACTGAACTTAAGCTGCCGCCCATATGACCGCTGCCGGCCCAATTAGTGGTCTGCAAGCAAAGCTGGCGCAATTCGTGCGCTTCTTTCTCTAATGTCAGCCACTCTTGTTTTGTTAAAGCCATAAATATTCCTCCTAATTTTTTATATATAATTGACTATTTGAGGTCGGGATGCATCTTCTTTAGCGCCTTGAATGCTTCGTCTGCGACATCGTGGGTAAACTTGATATCCTCATCCGACAAGGCCGCATTGATGAACATGTTGTGATGATTGGTGAAGAATACACCTCTCTTAACGCACTCCGCTACCCAGTCTTGGTGCAGCATAGTAGAATAATCGTTGTCAAGTCTCATGTACCACATCGAAGGCTCGCCTGTAACAACCAGCTTGAATCCGTTGGCTTTGGCCACATCCACAAGTCCGTCAGTGAGCTTCTTGCCTTTCTCGGTAACAATCTTGTGCACCTGGATATCGCGCATTTTCTTGACGCACGCGTAACCCGCCGCAAAAGGCATAGCTGACAGCCAATAGCTTCCCGTGTAGTACACATCGGTTGCAGTGCCCTTCAATGCGTTGATACCGCAAAGCGCGGAGACGTTAAAGCCGTTGGCAAGCGCCTTGCAGAAGCATACCATGTCGGCTTTTACGCCGTAATAATAATCGCTGCCCTTGACATCAAGACGGAATCCGCAACGGATATCGTCAAAGATGAGCACGATGCCGTTCTCTGTACAAATACGGCGAACCTCTTTGTACCAATCAGCGTTAGGCACTTCGTTGTCAGCAAATACAGGATGCGAATACGGAGTGGTAATAAAGCACGCGATCTCGCCCTTGTTATCTTCGACTGCCTTTTTGAAGCTTGCCAAGTCATTGAATGTGCATTCGATATTATTGCTGACATCCTCTTCAATAACGCCGCCGTAACCGAGCTTTTGCGTCCAAGGAGCCACACCGTGGTAGCCGCCCTTTATCTTGAGAATCTTCTTGCGGCCGGTTGCCTGACGCGCAATCATTATCGAATATGTTGTGACATCGCCGCCGTTTTTGGCAAAGTATACCCAGTCAGCCATATCAACGGTCTCGCACATGAGCTCTGCGAAGTCAACCATAATCTCGCCCGGATTGGTTACGCAGTTACCCTTCTTAAGCTGCGCAAGCGCCGCATTATCCACATCAGGGTCGTTATAACCGAGAATATTGGGGCCGTAAGCGCACATATAGTCAATAAATCTGTTGCCGTCCACATCCCAGAAATATGCGCCCTCGGCTCTTTCCATAAAGTACGGGAATGCCGAAGCGGGAATAGCGCAGCCTTCTGCAGGTCCTAAATGCCCGGGTATACCGCCCGGAACGACCTTCAGCGCTCTTTGGAATAATTCATCTCTTTTCTTGTATGTATTAATTTTGAATCCCATAATGGCACCTCCTATGCAAGATATCTGCTAACCAACGAAAGCAGTTTGCTCATATTGTCGAGCATCGGGATAAATCCCTTCATCAAAAATTCTCCCGAGCCGAGGCCGGAGAATATGTCCTTTTTGCCGTTCAGAATGTCATTGACAATCTGCAATCCGCCGAATTGCATTAGAGCGCGCATATTATCGGTAGTGCCGAGTTTTGCAACTAGCTTGCGCTCTTCGGTAATCGTGATTACCATCTGCGGTCCGTCAATTACTGACAGCTGTATATCGCCAGTCGGCATGCGTGAGGATACAACCTTGCCTACTGCATCGCTGTTGCCAATCTCGCAAAGGGCAAAAAATGCGGTGTACGCGGTAAGATATGTATTAATCTTGAAGTAACCGGGATCTTTTAGCAGTTCATCTGTGGGTTTGAGAAAATATGCCATTCTGTCGGCAAGCTTTGTAAACTTATTAAGCAAAAATCCGACCTTGAATACATTGACAAAAAGCGGTACCGTCTTTTCCCCGTCAATCATCTTGTTAAAGTGCTCAGCCGATGTAAACCACAGTTTTAAGTTAGCCGGCCCCTTCCCCCTTTCAAAAGCGCATCTGCCGTTGGCGAATTTCAAGGTGCCCGTGCCTACATTGGGAACATTAAACTGTACGGAAATGTTCTCGTCTTTTATCAAATCTGCCGCTACGGAGTCCATTGAGCATAGGTCTTGAAGATTACGCAATACCGCAAACAAATTAATCTTTGCCTTGGTAATATTGTCCATAGATAAACCTCCCTTAGAAAAATAATATAATGTAATAATACCATAATTTTGATAGTTTTTCAAGAGTGAATTTTCAAAAAATGCACTTAAGTACATTAATTTTTCTCTACAGATACTTAATTGTGCAAAACTTTTACTCTCTCGCCGTACATTGCCAAAAAATAAACACCCCGCAAGCACACATTGCGGGATGTCTGACAAGTCGGGATGACAAGTTTTGAGCCCTTTAATTACTGGAAAATCTTTTTGCGTTGGCTATCATATAAGTCTTCTTCAACGCCTTATAAAGCCGCCTGTATGTTGCGAACATTTCGTTGTATATTGCCACATTATTCTGATTGGGACGGTATCTGTATCTTACCTTGACGAAGGTGCGCGCCGCCTCAAAGCTCGGCAACTCCCCAAGTCCTATCAATGCAATAATTGCAGAGCCGAGCGCGCCGGCGCTTCTCGGGTTGTCTACCACCTCGAACTCCGTATTAGTCACATCCGCGATAATCTGCATCCACGCCTTATCTAAGGCACCGCCGCCGATTATTCTGAAGCTCTTGCATGCAAAGCCGTAGTCCTTCTTAAAATTCTCGAGTATCCAACGGAGATTGAATGCGATTCCTTCGTACACAGCGCGCATTATATGCT
>CAYTUT010000069.1:0-8469 GCA_964441295.1 uncultured Christensenellaceae bacterium
GGCATTAATCATCGTTCCGACAATCGCGGCAACTGACGCTCCTACCAGCCATTCGGCGGTTCTCTACACTCCCGAGGGCGCATTCGACGATTACGCTTACTATAAGGCTAATCCCAGCGTTGTTTTAATCGACACCACAATAATTGCCAAGGCACCTACCCGTTTCTTAGTGTCCGGTATGGGCGATGCGCTTTCGACATATTTTGAGGCAAGAGCCACAAGCGACTCTTTCTCCAATGTCAATGCGGGATTGCCTTGCGGCGCAAGAGAGGGCTTTGCTCCTCCCGCTAAAGGTACTAAGACAGCATTAGCGCTTGCCACATTGTGCTATGAGACATTACTATCAGACGGCGCAAAGGCTAAGGCCGCATGCGATGCCAATATGGTAACCCCCGCTCTTGAGAATATTATCGAAGCCAACATACTCCTTTCGGGTCTGGGCTTTGAAAGCGGCGGCTTGGCAGCGGCTCACGCAATACACAACGGTCTTACACTTCTTGAAGGCACACACAAATATTTCCACGGCGAAAAAGTTGCTTTCGGCACAATAGCGCAGTTGATACTTGAGAACTCTCCCGAAGAGGAGCTTTACGAGGTTTTGGACTTCTGCCTGACAGTGGGTCTGCCTGTTTGTCTTGCTGATATCGGCGTTGACTCAATAACCGATGCGGAGATTATGGAAGTCGCCAAAAAAGCATGTATACCCGAGGAGTCCATACACTCCATGCCTTTCCCCATTACCGCCGAGGCCGTAGCTGCTGCTATCAAGACCGCAGATGCTATAGGCAGCGAGTATAAGGGAGGTTGTTGCTAATTATGAAGAAGATTATTAATGTTCCGGAGACAGTGGTTATCGAGATGTGCAACGGCATTGCGCTTGCGCATCCCGAGTTGGAATTTGTAAAAAAATATAAGGTAGTCAAGAAGAAGATAGTTGACAAAAACAAGGTCAGCTTAATAAGCGGCGGCGGTTCGGGCCATGAGCCCGCGCATGCCGGCTTCGTAGGCAAGGGAATGCTTGATGCGGCGGTATGCGGCGATGTGTTCGCCTCTCCTTCTCAGATTCAAGTTTATCAGGCTATCAAAGCAACTGCAAGCAACAAAGGCACCCTTTTGATTATCAAGAATTACAGCGGCGACATGATGAACTTCAAAAATGCGGCGCACCTCGCAACAGAAGACGGCTTGAAAGTCGACTATGTCAAGGTTGATGATGATATCGCTGTGCAGGACAGCTTATACACCGTAGGCAGAAGAGGCGTTGCAGGCACCGTATTGGTGCACAAAATTGCAGGCGCCGCTGCCGAAAAGGGTAAGGACCTTGCTGAGGTTAAGGCCATTGCCGAGAAGGTTATCGCCAATGTACGCTCAATAGGCTTCGCTCTTACATCGTGTACTGTACCTGCTAAAGGCACACCGACATTCGAGCTGGGCGAGAAAGAAATGGAATACGGTGTCGGAATACACGGAGAGCCGGGTATCAAACGCGAAAAAATCGCTACTGCGGACGAGCTTGCCAAGAGAATGGTTACCGCCCTTCTCAAGGACCTCAAGATAACGAGCCGCAGCAAAAAAGAGATAGCCATACTTGTCAACGGTTTTGGCGCTACTCCTCTTCAGGAGCTCTATCTCCTTAACAATGCAGTTCGCCGCGAGCTTGCCAAGAAGAGCGTAAGAATTTATCGCACCTTCGTAGGCAACTATATGACAAGCATAGATATGGCAGGCGCATCGGTGTCCATACTCAAGCTTGACAGACAGCTCAAATCTCTACTATCAGCCAAGTCAGACGCTCCCGCATTCAAGGTCGGCGGAAGTGTTGAGACATCGGAGTATGTCGATGTCGCAGCGCAGAGCGAAGAGGCAAAGTCCGCTTCCTTCGTTGTTGAGACAGACGCAGCGTATGCTGTTATCGGTTCTAAGCTCAATACCAACAATATCAAGTATATTGTGGATAAGATGAGCGAATCCATTATCAAGAACGAGGTTCCCTTCTGCGATCTAGACAGCCATGCAGGTGACGGAGACTTCGGTATGAGCGTTGCCAAAGGCTTCAAACAGCTTAAGATAGAATGGCATGAGGTATCCAAGGCTAAGACCATTGGCGCCTTCCTTGATTCTTGCTCCTTAGTTATTATGGAATACTGCGGCGGAGCTTCAGGCCCTATTTGGGGTTCGGCATTCAGAGCGGCTGGCAAAGCGGCAGGTGACAAGGCTGAGTTATCCCTTGCAGAATTTGCAGAGGTTATCAATGCCGCGGTAAAGGGCATACAGGCAACAGGCGAGCGTTCTTTCGGGCGCGGCGCAGTTGTAGGCGACAAGACCCTTATCGATGCTCTGGTTCCTTGCGCTGACGCGCTCACCGCGGCGGCAAAAGCAGGCAAGAGCTTTGCTGCAGCGTTCGCAGACGGCGCAAAGGCCGCTGTTGAAGGCGCAGAAGCTACCAAGAAGATTGCGGCGAGAATGGGAAGAGCCGGCACAGTCGGCGACAGAAGTATCGGCTGGCCCGATGCGGGAGCTTTTGGCTTAGGCGTTATCTTTACTGACATTGCCAATTCGGTCAAATAATTAATTAGTAACAAAAAATGAGAGCTTTCGCTCTCATTTTTTTTGCCAAAATCCTCTATTTAGCTGTCACTGCCGCCCTCTTCTTTTGACTTTGTCTTTTTCGCGTTCACTTTTTCCAGCGCCGCGCTTACTATTTTTGTCAGGATGCTCTTAACATCCGTTTTGATTTCTTCTACGGTCTTAAGACAATCGCTCAGCCCCTCTATGGTTTTTGTGTACTTTTCTTCGCGTTTTTTGCTATCCTGCAACAGATATGTAAGCAGTCCGACAAACAACAGCGCCCACAGTCCGTTGGATGCCGCCGCTTCAATAATATTTTCCCACATAATTTACTCCTTTATTATTCTAATACTTTCAACAATTTGTCGTAGTATATGCCTAATTTTGCTTTAAGCTCATTGTTTTGACTGATTAGCGCCGATGCGGTCTCCTTGTGGAGAGAGGAGTAAAACTCCTTTGCCAGCTCATAACGCGCCTCGTAGTTATCCTTTTTTGCCCCCTCGTAATAGCCTTTCTGCGCATCCTCATTTTCTTTTTGCGCAAGCATATCATAAAAACCCGCAAGATACGCCTGCTTTTCCTTCTCAATTTGCGCATTGATAATTTCCGCTTCATCACTTTGCTTCTGCGCTTGTTTTTTCAACTCTGCTGTCATTTTTTTGATATCGGCGGCGCGGGCTATCTCATACCCTTCAAGAGCTATTTCATATTCTCTTTGCATGGATTCTATTTGTCTCTCCAGCTTTTCTGTGTCCTCTGCAATTTTGCTCCTTATGCTTTGCAATCCTTCTTCTTTGCTTCTATTAAGGCTTTCGCCGCTCAATTCGGATATGCTAGAGTACGATAATCCGCCCCGCGCAATCTGCTCTGCCAGCGCCTTTTGCTTATAGTAGTACGACTCGTTAAGAGCCTTCTCCTTATCGGCGCCAAGCTTGCCAGCTGACAAAATGTCGCTCTCCACCTTAGAAAGTTTGTACGAATAGTCATTTTCCTTCTTAGCGGCGGCGTTATCATACTTAGGATTAACGATTTCTGCAGCATTCAATACCAAATCGTCATCCGTAGGCATATCTACAGAATACTTTTTTGAGTCATACTCGGCAAGCGCGCTTAGTTTTATCCCGTTGGCGTACTCCCCTTCGAGCGCATTAATCGCCTTCATTAGCTCTGTTTCGTCAACTTTATGCTTGCTTTTGTCCGCAACGGCAATGATATCGGGAAAGTTCTTTTCGGAGATTACATTGAATGTGTCGTTATACTTACTTTTCGAATATACTTCAGCCATTTTGCGCCTCCCTTTTACTTTTCAAGTATTTTTGCCGCTCCACCGCTCTTATTATCTGCCTTCTGGAAAGTAGGCGCACAGTTTTTTTGACCATACCATTATTCCTCCCATATTCAACGGAATGTAATATTCGCAATATGCGACTACATCCTTATTTTTATCTGCATACCTGAAGATGTTGCCCTCCTTGCATATGTAATAGGCAGTTTTACCCTCCTCTAATGCGGCGTTGGGCTGATTGACGGTATTGAGACAGGTAAGCTTAATATACTTATCCCCCGCTTGCGGTATGTCTCCACCCAAACAAATACATCCATCGAACCTTGAGCTGTCATACGAAGCGAACTCACCGCTCCACCACTTGCCGCCGCGCTTGTAGAAGAATATACTTCCGCCAACTGCCGAGGCAACTTCGTCCGATTCGAGTATATTGTATAGGTAATTATGCGAGCCGTCTGCCTCAACTATGACAAGATTGACGCTGTTGCCCACGCGGTAAAGTATGTAACACCCCCCGTCTCGCTTCTCTATGCAGACCGCGCTATCTCCATTCTCGGCAATTATTACGGGCTCGGTATCGATGTAGTAGACACATCCGTCATCTGCAACAGCAACGCTCACAAGCTTTTGTATCGTCCCGCCAATAGTATACAGCTTCTTTGAGTCAAAGCATTTGTACCCGTATAAGCGTTCTCGGCTGATCGTACCGTTAGATGCCGCCATATTACGGTATAGCTTTCCCTGCTCCACAGTATAGAACAGACAGCCGCCCCCGTATTCGGTAGCGCCCGCAACCTTCAGCGGTGAATATATTCTCTCCGCGTTGGCTCCTGATATCTTAACTGCCATTCCGTTATCCGGACCGCAGGTCTTAAGGGTGATTTTGTTGATTCCATCTCCTAGACACACGCTGAATGCAATCTTCCCCGTAGCGAAATCGCCCGCCGGCACGCCGTTGATGAATATCGAAATGCTGACACACACGGATGCGGCGACTTCAATCTCAATAGCGAATTGTCCCTTGCCCGAGTAAAAACTCAACTCTCTCAAGCATACTGCATCGCTACTCGAATCAAAGCTGTAGTATATCTCGTTGATTCTCTCTTTTTTTTGACCGACTATGACCTCGGTATTGTAATACGCTTCTTTTAGCCAGTTCATAGTCACCTCATATCGATTATCAGCTCTATGCGCGAGATTCTTGCTTCGGTGGTTTCACTGATGACACTAATCCTTATCCTGTCAAAGGACTCATTAACTTTTACTTTTTGATACTTTGAATCGCCATCAAGGTAGTATCGATGCAAGACGCCGTCCAGTTCCACATCCAAAATAGCGTCATGCTTGCTGTTGATAACGATTTCTTTCAATATTTTTACGGTGTCCGTCAATCCCAATGTACTCTCTGGCGTAGTCCACAGCTTTCTCAAAGGCTGACCGAACAAGGCTCCGGAGGCATCAAGCACTGCAATGTTGCCGTTGACAACCGCGAGCAGCTTGCTTTCAGGCTGGTTGATTGCGGTCATGCAGCTTATGTCAAAGCCGTGCATAACATTGATGTCGCCGTCATACATGCGGTACTCAATCAAACCGTTGTTGCGTTCGGACGGACTGTCTGCTTTTATGTTGCACGCAAGGTAGTAGCAGCCGTTGAAAAAAGCGGCGTTGCTGTATTCATGCGCACCTAACAAGCCGGTGAGATTAGTCATTATACGCCTTACCTCCAGTCCGTCAAAGTGGTATACGGCGTTATCGGCTTGAAAGATTATACCGGAGCCCGAGCACTTTACAGTATCTGCAACTATCCGCCCCGTGGAAAGATATAGCCTCGCGACAGAAAAATTGCCCTGGTCATTGTACGCGGAGAGTTTGTTGATTCCGTAATCCCTGAATATGTATACGCGGTCAAGAAAGCTTACAACGGCATTAACAGAGCCGAGGTCGTCATTAAACTCAATATAGCCCGCCTCGTCCAAGGACACATTCCAGTTGGACGGATCAAAGTCATCGCTGAACCACACTGCATTTTTTTCGCCGCCGACTGTGCAATACATCCTGTCGTAATGCAGGCACATCGATGTTATTTCGGGACTGTTCTCAACTTTGTAATAGCTGTCGCCGTCTATAATAAACAATCCGCAAAGAGACGATGAAAGCAGCAACACATCCTTGCCCTTATAGCGGTAATTCTCCGCCGAAAGCAGTCCCTCCACATACAGATTTTGCATTAAGCTTACACTGCCGTCTAAGGCTTTGTATTGCCTAACCGCGCCGTCAACGGCAACAATAACTATGCGGTCATCCCGTCTTTGCTCATCTCTGTCGTATCTCCTGTACTCAAATACCGCTCTTGTTTGATTAACACATTCCTCGCAAAAATTGCAGAGGCTGAATCCGTTGCCTTGCTGGAGTATTCCCCCGCTCATTCTATAGTTGTAAGATTTCGGACTATACTTAAACGGAACCAGTTCTTCGTCAAGCGTGGTGTTGATGCCCTCGAATGTTGATATTGCGAGCCTTACCCGACGCTTTGGCTTGAGATAAGCTGCGCCTTTGTTGTAGTACATCTCACCACCTCCTGACGCTTGCGATGTGCTCACCCTTAGTCGTTAGCGCCATTCTCAATGCTTCTCGATACTTCTTGTCGAACATTACGCTCTCATCATACATGCCATTGAGCAGGCAGTATTCACTGCATATCCCAAGAGCAAAGAGTCTTTCGCTGATTTTGATATCGTAGGGCAATTCGCTGTGATATTCCAGCCTTGGCGGCAGATATTGGTACACTATGGTATATTCTCCGTCATTCTTAACCTTGAGATATGTGGGGAACAACTTATAGCGCACATTATCTCCTCCGGCATCCTTGACGCTGACTACATCCAGCAACCGCTCGCTAAGAGCAACGTATTCGACAATCGAATTATTCGTCTTTATTTTTTCTTCCTTCAAAAGAGGAAAGTATTCGCTTGATATTTCACTATTGACAAGATTGGCAGCGTTAATTAGGTCAACCGCCCTTTTGTCGCTTAACACGACTGGGCAATCTAGAGCAAAGCTCAAGTCCTTCAGTCCGAGATATGACACAGCAATACCCAAAATTTCTCTAACATTCATACATCCTCCTAAATCTCCTCATAAGAGGGGAGCTTGCTCCCCCCATTATAAAGATATCTGCATAACCGGTCCGTTTTGTATGTTGCCTCATCACGGAGTGAGCTTTCTTTGCTTTTTTCCAAACAATGGTTAGCTTTCTCAATGCCTTCAATGATGGCATTCAATCTGCTGATATGTGTTTCCCTCAGTTTGGTCAGCGTTCGCGCATCAAGAACCTTCCCTATCACAAGGCAAATAGACGGACGGCACCTAGAATTGTGCGCCTCATACCGTTTTTTCGCAGTATTGTATACTATGTAGTAATCAGGGTCAATCTCCCTCGCTCTGTCGCTGATATCGTACAAATCATTCTCAATCCGCACAAGGTAATCCATTTTGCTACTCCTCGATACCGGCAGTGCCCGTGGTTATGCCGCTGATTTTGGCCTGCCCGATAGGTCTGTCGCATATCAAATCAGCATATTTTACCAAAGTTGCGCTGTATGTCGCCGTGCCCGCTTTTTGTCTTAAAACATTGCCGCCCTCGCCCTCAAGCCATCTCCAGTCGCATAGCTGATGGAGTTTGAAGTCCGAGCTGTTGAGAAGATACATCGAACCGTCCTCAACAAACCTGTCCGCGATTACCGGGATACCGTTGTAGGACAATGCCTTATATCCGCCGTCCAGATTCATGTAGTCAATGTTCATCCTCGAAAGACTCAGGTAATCAAGATAGAACCTTCTGACATCGTATGCAGTGACGATAAAGTCCACCGAACCGCCTGCAACCTCGTCAATATGGTCAATGGCTTGCTGTATAACGCTTGAAGAAATGCAGCTGTTTGAGCTATTCTTGTAGGGATTGAGCCAATTATAGGTAGTTCTCGACAGTCCGTAAAGATTGCCTGTGCCGAATATTGCGCCAAGTCCTGTCAGCTCGTTATTCAAAGAGCCTTGTACTGTGATGTGATAGCCGGAGCCAAGCACTGAAGAGTAACCGTTGGACACAGCTATTGTGCTTGCTGAGCGGTCGATAGACACAATACGTGTCGCGCTCACTGTCTTAACTCCCGTTGAGCTGTTGTATATGTCGATTACCATACCGTCCATTAACGGCTTTGTGGACGCAACCTTAATGATTTTGACATCGCTGTTGCCTGCATTGGCTACCGTAGAAGTTAATATGCCCGTGCCGTCACCGTAGAGCATTCTTCCGAAGTTGAACTTGCTGGCTTTGAGCAGACCGTCCATTTCGGCGTTAAGAAGATTGACAAATGCGCCTACATTGTTCTCTGACGCCCGTATTGCCTTGTCCGAAAGCTCTATGGTGCCAAAAAGGTTTTTGAGCTCCAGCTTAAATTGAGCATAATTATTCGCCGCAGCAGCAGGCAATGCTCCGTCCTCCGTCCCCGAGCCGATACCGCCGTTAAGACCGAAGGGGGCAAGCTTTACTATTTCTTTACCCCCTCCGTCCCCGAGCCGATACCGCCGTTAAGACCGAAGGGGGCAAGCTTTACTAT
>CAYTUT010000070.1:0-1514 GCA_964441295.1 uncultured Christensenellaceae bacterium
CTAATACTTTCGGCCTTTTTCACGCTCGTTATATTCGTTATCCTTGGATATGTGAAAAAGCTTGCCGCGCTAATACTTTCGGCCTTTTTCACGCTCGTTATATTCGTTATCCTTGGATATGTGATGTCATTATTCAGCCTCTCTGTTCCTTTCATGGTGACAACTGGAGCAAATATATTTTCCGCAGCCAGTTCTTCAATCCGCAGCGCCCGCAATAATATCAAGGATATTTTCATTGCGATTATCTTGCCGCTAATACCCTTGTTTGCTCTGCAATACTTATCCGCATTGATTAGTATTCGGGTGGTGCAGTTGTTGATAGATACTATATTTATCAGCTTTATGATGTGCTACTATCCCGTGTTAATATTTGTGACCTATTACGATATTCAGCAGCTGGACAGAGAAGACTTGCTGCCAATCAACAGGCTATTGTGAGGAGGATAATATGTCACTAAAACACGCATTCAACATATTGCTGTCAAGATTCACCATTATTTTCAAGATGATTTTATACTTCTCTGTCGTCGCGCTTATTTTTTTGACGATAGCCGGCAGTGTATTATCTCCCACTATCCGCACAGTCAATTCAGAAATACAAAGTACGGGTATCGTTGAAGAATTCAAAGAAGGCCTCACGAAGCTGACTAAGGGCGACCCTACTTTTACCGAATCATTCCAAGAGGCCAGCGCAAAACTTGAGCTCGTTGCCGATATCTTCACCAACAATCGCACAAAGGTCATATGGTCTATTGTGATTGTAATAATATTCTTCGTTGTTGCGGCATATGCGATGACTCTGTCCTATGTCTCATATAGCGATATTATCAATCATTTTATGTGCAGCAACTCGAGGTTCGGCTTTTTGAGCAACTTTATATCCAATCTCAAAAAGGCGCTGTTATATAGTCTCATGCACCTTCTGACGGTATCTGCATCAAATCTTTTGATAGCGTATCTATTACTATTCCTCTCCGGTGTGCTTCTCAAGGCTATCGGCATCCTCACAGCGCCTATTATGCTAATACTCGGAGTATTGCTGTACGCGCTCAAGTCTACCGTCTTCGCCGGCTGGCTACCTTCAATCGTCCACGACAACAAAAAGATTTTGCCTGCCTTTGTGCACGGCATCAGGACTATCAGCGAAAGAGGCTCTGAAGCTTTTCTCTCCTTCGTAATGACGCATTCACTCTCCATAATATTCGTAGTAATATTCAGCTTTGCTACCTTCGGCGCAGGATTAATCATTGCAATACCTACAGTAATGATGTTCCACCGTACCTTGGAGCTTGTGCTCTTCTACAATGCCAACGAATATAAATACTATGTGGACAACGAAAGGGTAATAAACATTTCGATATACAAATAATCTTTAGAGAACCAAAATAATCCCATATAATATCGATCACGCAAGAACGCTAAGCAATAAGCGTTCTTTTTGCTGGTGCGCCAAATTATTGCGACGCGTTAAGACGAGGGCGCGGTGCGCCGTCGGCAGCCAAAGCGGTGATGCG
>CAYTUT010000070.1:1614-8219 GCA_964441295.1 uncultured Christensenellaceae bacterium
AAAGAAAAAGGACACCCAATGTCTTGAGTGTCCTAAATCTGGTGCGGCCAGTGAGCGCGACGCGTTAAGACGAGGGCGCGGTGCGCCGTCGGCAGCCAAAGCGGTGATGCGAGGTATGAGCAAACCGAGGAACAACGTTCAAGTCTCACTGTGACATCAAAGAAAAAGGACACCCAATGTCTTGAGTGTCCTAAATCTGGTGCGGCCAGTGAGACTTGAACTCACACGGAGTTACCATACGCCCCTCAAACGTACGCGTCTACCAGTTCCGCCATGGCCGCCAGTGTTAGTATTGTATAGCAATTATTGAGTATTGTCAATTATTTTTTTGTATAAATTCACTTGAATATGCTAAGCTATTGCCCTATAATTTTTGTATGGATATTACAAAATGTGTAATGTGTCCGAATATGTGCGGCATAGATAGAACCAACCAAAAAGGCTTGTGCGGCGAGGGTAGCTTTGCGCGCGTTGCAAGAGCTGCCCTGCATATGTGGGAAGAACCGGTAATAAGCGGAAAAAACGGCTCGGGGACGATATTTTTTTCGGGATGCTCCATGGCGTGCGTCTTTTGCCAAAATTATGAAATAAGCCATTTGCATAAGGGTAAGGATTACACGGTTGGAATGCTTGTTGAGGCTATACGCCAGCTTGAGCGCGAAGGGGCGCATAATATTAATTTTGTCAATCCTACGCACTACGCACACATTATCAAGAGTGTATTGAAAGCATATACCCCTTCAGTACCCGTTGTGTACAACTCAAGCGGCTATGAGTTGGTGGAGACGCTCAAAGAATTGCAAGGACTAGTTGACATTTATCTGCCAGACCTCAAATATATGGACGACTCCCTGTCACTAAAATATTCGGGGCGCGAGTGCTATTTTTACTTCGCATCAAGGGCGATAGCCGAAATGGTTAAGCAGCGCGGCGCGCCGAAAATCATCGACGGCATAATGCAAAGCGGCGTGATTGTGCGTCATCTGGTGTTGCCCAACTGTACTAGCGACAGCGTAAAGATTATGGATTATCTTGTCCGCGAATACGGAGAATCCATATACATATCGGCTATGAGCCAATACACTCCATACGGCGAAGCATCGCAATATCCCGAGATATCCGCTAAACTGAAAAAAATCGAGTATACAAGAGTTGTAGCAAGGCTTAGCAAGCTTGGTTTCACGCAATGCTTCGTGCAGGATATGGACTCAAGCGGTGAGCAGTACATACCGCCCTTTGCAGACGGCGAGTAGCATATTGTCGATTATTGCCGATTGTCGGCAAAACTTAAGCTAAGGGTATTGTAAGTCCTGTCAAAAAATTTGCTTTGACAAAACATAATTTATAAGTTATCATATATGAGGTCTTTTTGACCGCGAGGTGAGTTATGAACAACTATGATGTAATTATTATCGGCGCGGGACCTTCGGGGATTTTTGCGGCGCACGAGCTCAAACTGGGCGCGCCGGAATTGCGTGTGCTTATAATTGAGAAGGGTCGTTCTATCGACAAAAGAAACTGTCCCAAAAGAATAACGCAAAGATGCGTAGGCTGTCAGCCCTGCTCTATTACCACGGGCTTTGCAGGCGCGGGAGCATTTTCGGACGGAAAGCTGTCCCTATCGCCCAATGTCGGCGGCAATCTGCCCGAGATACTGGGATACGACAAGACTGTCGAACTGCTCAATCAGGCAGATAGTATTTATCTTGAAGCCGGCGCCGACACAAAGGTGTATGGCATCGATAAAGAAAAGGAAATCACCGAGATAAGAAAGCGCGCCATTAACGCCAATCTGAAGCTTATCGAATGCCCGATAAGGCATCTTGGCACAGAAGAAGGATACAAAATATATTGCAAGCTGCAGGACAAGCTGTACAGCTTGGGCGTGGATATGCTCTTCAACACTATGGTGAAGGACTTAATAATCGAACGGGGCGCAATAAAAGGCGTAAAGACTGAGGATGATGTATTCTACGCTGACGAGGTAATCGCCGCAATCGGCCGCGAGGGCGCCGAATGGTTCAGCCAGATGTGCAACAGGTACGACATCGCTACCGAGGTTGGCACTGTTGATATCGGTGTAAGGGTCGAGGTGCGCGACGAGGTAATGGCCTTCTTCAACGAAAACCTCTATGAGGCAAAGCTGGTATATCACACAGAGACTTTCGACGACAAGGTCAGGACTTTTTGCACCAATCCCTCGGGCGAAGTTGCCACAGAGTATTATGAGGACGGCCTAGCCGTAGTTAACGGCCATGCTTATAAGTCCTCCGAATACAAAACTAATAACACTAATTTTGCACTTTTGGTATCCAAAAACTTTACCAAACCCTTTCACACCCCAATTGAGTACGGCAAACATATCGCTCAGCTTAGCAACATGCTTTGCGACGGTAAAATTATGGTTCAGACATTCGGTGACTTTAAGCGCGGCAGACGCACGACCGAAGCGCGTCTTGCCCGCAACAACCTAGTACCCACGCTGAAAGACGCTGTCCCGGGTGACCTCTCGCTAGTCTTCCCCTATCGCATTATGCTTGATATCAAAGAGATGCTTTACGCGCTTGACAAAGTAACTCCGGGCATTGCAAGCGATGAAACATTGCTTTACGGTGTGGAGGTAAAATTCTACTCCAACAAGGTGGTTATCGATAAGAATTTTGAGACTAATATCAAGGGTCTCCGCGCAATCGGGGACGGCGCATCGGTTACACGGGGGCTAATGCAGGCTTCGGCTAACGGGCTAAGCGTAGCAAAGAGCATACTTAACAAGTAGATAACGGTATTGCTATTAAATTGCATATTTCATTATTAAATAACAACAAAATCGGCTTCGCAAGAAGCCGATTTTGTTGTTATACTAGCTTGTTATGCGGCAATCATGACGGCAATAGCCGACATCATACCGGTTCGCACACCATAGTTAATAGTTATCCGACCAGTGCTCTGTTATAGTAGCGCGCCTAACTAATCCTACACGTCTTTTTATGCCGCTCCCGAACAATCACCTGGTTTGTGACTATATTGATGCTGCTGTATGCGGTACCAACGATATGTATCCGTATGGTCAAAAAATTAATATGCTAGCATCAAATCTGATTAAGAGTATCTGTCGGAATATTTCTATTGAGCGTAATTTTGTACACAAGACACATCTCGTTGAGCGAGGTGTTCGCCTGCGGCACGGTCAATTTTATTGCTCCGTCGGTATCTTTTTTTATAGTTAGGGTCTTTGATGTCGTGTCGTCGATCATCAGCTGGTAGCTGACTTCGGTGAGGTTGTTAGGATTAAAGTTGTCGATGACATAATCTCTCTCAATGTACGGCACAACTTGCTTAAACTTGAGGTACAGCCTGTTGCCCTTAAGCATATCAAAGCCGTACGAATTGATTATACAGGCGTTGGCAGCTGTAAAAAGAAAGTCGCCCTTATGCAGCTCCACAAAGGCATTGCTAATATCTGTCTGCAAAACTCCCGATGTTATCTTGAGATTTGCCCCAACCTTGACTCCGCCGAGTTGTGAGGCGCTCGCAGTCGGCAAACTGTACTGTGCCGCAGATATCACTCCGTTGCTGACTGTAATTGTACTGCCGTCAGGCTGCACGATACCTTTGACGCTTGTCGTCGCGACAGGTAAGGGCGCCCCCACTGACGAAAGCTTGGTGGTAAAATCTGCCTCAGTACCTATAAAACCGCCCTCTACCGCCTGCTGATAGGCGCTCTTACCGTCAGCGCCGTTGGTGCCATTAGTCCCGTTAATTCCATTAGCTCCCGGCGCTCCGTCATCGCCTCTATCGCCCTTTTCTCCCGACGCGCCTTGCGGTCCGGTTGCGCCCTGAGCTCCCTGAACACCTTGTTGACCTTTGAGCGACAGCAGCCATTCCCCTATTGTCCCGGTGAATCCGTTGTCAACGGCAATCTCATATGCTGATTTGCCCGCGACGTTGTCGACTTCCACCTTAAGCATCCCGTTATCGTCAATCGACAGCGTCTCTCCGTCCGGCATTACCGCTCCGGGCGCGCTGTACGATGCCAGCGGTATGTCAAATACACCAATCTGCACTCTTTGATTGCCATAATCCAAATACTGCGCTCCCGTCTCGACATTGAATATAAGTTGCCCGTCCACAACGGGCAAAACCTCTATCTCACTCGATATTTTTCTCAAAAATTTTACAGTTGCCATTTTAATCCTCCCACTCTAAATATATATTATAGTCAAGATTCCAAATCAATGAGACATTCCAATACAAACCCGTACTGTTAACTGTGCGGTCAGGCACGCCAAAAACATATCCCTGCATAAATACTCTCCTGCCTTTTTCAAAAAGAGTAACACAGCAACTAGGCATAAAACCATATAACTGTCAAAGGATAGTCGCAGATAAAAAAAATAATGGAGTACTATTCGATATCGTATTCTATATCAATGTTAATAACATAGTAGCTCTTTTTATCGCATTTTATGTGACGGCGGCAAGCCTCTTCGATGCTTTTCTTGCTCAAGTTCAAGCCGTAAGGCACATCGACATCAAAAAGTATATTAATGTGCGTCTTGCCAATCACCAGACGAAAATCGTGCAGCTTGAGCTTGCCGTCCAGCTCGCCCAACGCAGTCTGCACCTTCGCGCGCAGTTCGTCCACGTATTGATTGTCTGTCTCCACAGGGTCCATATGAATGCACAGACTTATGTCAAGCTGTTCTTTGAAATCGCGCTCGATTATATCCATAAGGTCGTGGCTTACCATTACATCTTCTTTGCTCGACACCTCAATGTGCACCACAGCGAACATCGTGCCCACACCGTAGCTATGTATCATCAAATCATGTATGCCAAGTACCCCTTGATACGAAAGCAGCTTCTGCTTGATGTCGTTGACCAGCTCTTTATCAGGCTTAACTCCCAAAAGCGGATTGATGGCGTCCTTGATTAGCATAATACTGGAGAATATTATGAAGAGCGAGACAAGCAATCCCATTATACCGTCAATACTCACCTTAATCTCGGGGAACAATGCTATCAATATTACCGCAATGATTACCGTCGATGTGCTGATGATATCATTGCGGCTGTCAATTGACGCGGCGCGCAAGGCGTCAGAATTGATTGCTGCTGCGAAGTTTTTGTAAAGCAACATCTGCACCAGCTTGATAAACACCGCTAATGCAAGCACAATGTATGTAAAAATATCAACCTTGACCATCGACGGATTGATTATTTTTGAAATTGATTCTTTTGCCAGCATTACGCCTATAAGCATTACTATTATCGCAATAATTAATGCCGTGATATGTTCGTAACGGGCATGACCGTAAGGGTGCTCAGGGTCAGCCGGACGGGAACTCATCTTAAATCCGAATACTGTAACTGCAGAAGTACCTATATCCGATAGATTATTAATAGCATCGGCGATAATCGTAATACTTGAGGCAATCAAACCGACAGTAATCTTTAGCACGAACAAAACAAAATTAGATATTATACCAAAAATGCCGGCGATAATACCATACCGCAAGCGCACCTTGCTGTTCTCCGTATCTTCGTAATCCTTTATAAATAATTGCTTGAGTTTTTTTAACATCTTTACTCCGTTCAATTTTTTGCCGCGAGATAAGCTTACCGCTCTGCGCCAAGCTTTAATCCGAAGCATACTATTCCAGCAATTTTCTTGACCTCTTTGAAACCGTACTTCTTATAAAAACTAATCCCTTTTTGGTTCTTCGCCCCTACAAACAAACACACGCCAGGAATATTAAGCTCCTTAAGCCTTGCAACCAAAGCGCTCATCAATTTGTGTCCTAATCCCATGCGTTGGTAGCCGTCTAATATATCTATATGCAGATGCGCCGGATATTCCTTGCTCACCTTTGCCTCATACCAAAGTCCTGCCCTGCGGATAACGCACTGAGCATAGCTAATTTTGCGGATTGACGGAATATATTTTTGCAAAAATACTTTTTTGTAGGCATCAAAATCCTTTGCGCAAATAATGTACCCGACAGCCTCGTCATTGCTGTTTGCCGCAACAAAGCATGTGTCCTTCTCATTCTCCGTATAATAATCATTGAACAGAAGGCACAACAGCTCCCTTTGCTTGGGGGTCTCCACCGGAAAGCCATTGGCAGTCTCCACACAGATATTTCTTACTGCGGCTTTATCTTTGTCCAAATACCCTCTGACCTTTACATCTTCCATAAAAACCTCTCTTAATTATATATCATATTTGCTCATAAGCTCTGAAGGTGTTTTTCTAAGCATCATGATCGGCGACCACAGCGCAACGAGCATAGATACTCCGAACAAAAACACGCCGATCGCAATACATAACCACCACGAATAGTAAATAAATGACAATTTTCGGACTAATGACAGCGAGTACAGCAGAAACATTACGACAGAGCAAATAAGCCAACCTTTCATAGTGCTCAGCGAAATTGATACCGAGTTTTCGGTGAAGAGTCCTTTCATTATATCACTTTTCGGCGTACCTATCGCACGAAGAATAGATAATTGTTTTATCTTGCCTATAAATGCTGCTTTACTCATTTTACTGATAGCAATGATCTGGAATATCAGCATAACGGCAACAATAATGAACATGG
>CAYTUT010000071.1:0-8158 GCA_964441295.1 uncultured Christensenellaceae bacterium
GGAAGAGTAGGGAGAAGCACAAGGATAGCCTCAGCATATTTCACATACTTCAACGAGAGCAAGGTTGTGGGGAATGTGCAAAAAAGATTAGACGCATTGCTGGATAATACCGAGCTAGGCAGCGGCTACAGACTGGCGATGATGGACCTCGAGATAAGAGGCGCCGGCAATGTCCTTGGAAGGGAGCAGCACGGTCATGTGGAGAGAATCGGATATGATATGTACAGTAGATTGCTGAGAGAAACTATCGCGGTGCTCTCCGGCGAGGCGGTCGCATTGAGTACCAAAACCGAAGTGAGTATAAAAGTTGACGCTTACATCAGCGATAAGCATATTGCAAGCGAGAGAGAGCGTCTAAAACTGTATAAGCGCATTGCCGAAATACACTCTCTTGCCGAAAGAAACGCGCTGGAACAAGATATTGCCGACATGTACGGCGAGTTGCCCGCGCCGCTTGAAAATCTGCTTGATATATCACTTATCAGGGTGCTGGGAAGTTCGGTTGGAGCTGTCAAGGTCATAGCGGATACAAGAAGCGCAAGGGTAGTTTTTGCGGACAGCGAGTACCTGAAAAGCGCGGCTTTGAAGAGCGCAATGACCCTAATAAAAAGCGAGTGCCGAGTGGAAATTGCGGAATCGGAAGCAAAACTTCTTTTGGCTGGAGCTGACATGCGTAGAAAAATGCAAATCTTAATCAAATTTTTATTAAACGCTAATGGAATTTATGACTAATCATAAACAAAATGTTTGCAAAGAACACTAATATTTTGTATAATAGATAAGTGCAACTTGGCACTCGAGGAGATATGTAATGAGAAAAAAGTTAATAGCTTTAGCTTTGGTTTTAATAATAGCGATTACATTTGTGCTATCGGCTTGCGGTACGGACGGTTTTATCCGCAAGAACGAGGAAAGAGATATCAGACAGATTACCGCAACGGCAAGCTACAACGGAAGGATTGCTTTGATTGACAAAGGAGAGCTTAACGCGTCCATTAATCAGTATCTCAATATGCTCGTCCAATACTACAGCTACGGCTACATAAGCGCAGATCAGTATTACGGAGCAATCGAACAGATGGGCAAAAATTACGAAAGCGCCAATGAATCTTTGGGCAAAAGCGCCCTCTTTGTTCTCTATTGTATCGACTATGTTGCAGAGTCGTATAAAGACGATGCGGCAAAATATGCGTTAATCAACGCGGCAAGCACCAAAGGCAAAACCTACTCCCTCAACAAGATTGCTGATGTGGACCTCTACATTTCGGACAGGATAGCCGAGTTGGAGGCAATCCTCACTACACAACAGCTCAACGATGTAATCAGCGCGCTCAATGATGAGCTGCAAAAACAGTTCGACGAATACCGCACGGAAGTAAAGCAGGAAATCGAGTTGACAAAGACCAAGCAGGATCAAGTCATCCCGCAAGGAGCAAAATCTATAAGGATTACTCCTCCTAGGAAGCTTGTCTACGAGGTCGGCGAAGCTATCAACACATCTGGTCTTATCGTTGAGGCGGTATACGAGGACGAGAGCGCGGTTGTAATTGAGAAAGATTATACAATAACCGGCTTCACCAGCGAAAGCATTGCTTCGGATGTCGAGGTAACTGTCAAGCACGGCGATTTGGAAGCAAAATTCACTGTCCAGATAGTGGAAGCGCGTCCCACTCGTACGCAAAAGACGGTAGAAGAAGAGGCTGTGCCATATCCTACCGATGAAGATGGCAAAATGCTGCTCCTTGAAAAATTCAACTTCACAGTTAATCAAGCCGATTATGAAGAAAGGTCCGAATACAATATCGACAAAGAGGCGATGAGAAGATTGATTGCCGGTATGGACGATTCGTACCGTAACTACGACTATTATTATCTCAAAAAGCTCGAATCCAAAATTGTCAAGGTCTGCGAAGAGCTTATACATGCGGGAATCATCGTTACAGATGAAGATATCAACAGCTTTTATAACAGAGAGGTTGCAAAACAAATGGAAGGCTATCTCTCAACTGATTATGGTTCAAGCACTCTTGAGAGCGCTCCTTACAACACGATAGCTCACAAGGTGACCGAGGAAAAGGGCTTTTTCTATGTCAAGCATATATTATTCAAGTTCCACAGCGCTCAGTCTGAGGCGATAACACGTCTGGTTAACGAAAAGACTGCCAATGACGAAGCGATACAGCGGATGAGAGAGCAGTATGCCAACCTTATTGGGGTATGGCTGTCCAATCCGGACTACGATGCCGAAGCGGTATGTGAGGATGAAGATTGCGATTGCACATATTGTGATAACTACACGGGTGATTTGGGATACGGCGAGAATCATGATGAGGATTGCGACTGTGTTGCTTGCCCCGCAAAGAAGTATCTCAATGACAACGCCATTAATGTGTTGGCTGTGATTGCAGAGATCGAAGCGGATCTGGAGAACATCCGCGAAAGCGGCAGTTATACTAGCGAAGCCGCGCGCATCAAAACGCTTATTGACAAGTTCGACGAGTGGATATACAAAGCCAACGAGGATGACGGCATGTTCAGCACATTATCCGAGGGCGGCTTGGGCTATCTAGTTCCGCCGAGCGGAGATTCCGGATATGTCAAAGAATTCGAGAAGCTGTCGCGCGCTCTTGCTGCGGAAGGAGTAGGCGCCGGAGGATGGTGCGTTACAGAATACGGAATTCATTATATAGTAGTTACGGGCTTTGCAAGCGATGTTGCTCCCGAAGTTGGTCAGCAATATGTCAATCTGCCTCTTGACTATGTGGTCAACGCGATAACTTTCGAACAAATTACAAGCGGAGATGAGTACAAGGTATACACAAGCGCCAATGACTTTTACTATGTCGACAAGGGTACGCTGGCTCAATACATATACGATGCAGTGTATTCAAACAAAAAGAGCGATGCTTTCGCCTCCTTCCAAAAAGAATTCTATAACGGGTATTCTGCAACTAACATAGTGTATTATCCTAATGCATATAATAACACCGTCAAGGAACTGCAAAAGCAATTAAGCCGCTAAAACATTGAAGAGCTCGGCGAAAACCGAGTTCTTTGTTTTTTAGGCATACGGCTGCCCTTGGGGCGGTAAGCTAGGCATTGCTGCAATGAGCATATTTATGGAAGAAAAGACAATAAAGACCAACTATATATACAAGGGCAGGATATTAAACCTGCGCAATGACGATATAGAGCTGCCCGACGGAAAGCCCGCCCAACGGGAGATAGTGGAACATAGCGGCGGCGCGGCAATACTTGCTATCGACGGCGATGATACCGTATATTTGACAAGGCAATTCAGGTATCCGTATAAAAAAATACTGGTAGAATTGCCCGCCGGCAAGCTCGGCAAGGGCGAAAATGCTGCGGACTGCGCGAGAAGAGAATTAAAAGAAGAAACGGGGCTTGTAGCCGAACAACTGGAGTTGTTGGCCGAACTATACCCTAGCCCCGGATATACTGAGGAAGTGTTATATATTTTCTTGGCAAAAGGCTTGCATCAAGGCGATGCCTCGCCTGATGAGGATGAATTTTTGCAGGTTGTAAAGCTGCCTTACGGAGAATTTCTCAGTCAGGCAATGAATAATCAAATTAAGGACGCCAAAACAGTAGCAGCCGCGCTTATATATGACAAAAAATACCGCTGATGCGGTATTTTTTTGTTATCAAGTTACATCTAACTGATCGTCTTCCTCCATCTGGTCTTCAAAGTCCGAGAAATCAAAATCACCGTCATACGCCTCTCCGTAGTGGAAGAATTGAGTGTTCTTCTCTACCTCATTGAACTGGTTGCCTCTAATCGAGCCTCTTGTAGGATAATTAGCCGGAGGCTCCGAGTTTTCTTGACGGATGTCAACGCCGATTCCGGTTTTTAGATTGCTGAAGCTATTGTCCCTGATTTCGATTTCTTGGTCGGTCGGATTAATATAGATTCCATAGCGGTAGTTGGCAATAGTGCAATCATTAATTGCAATCTTTTGCGTTTGTTTGTCTGCAAGAATTGCGAAGCCTCCAGAGAGAGGTTCGCTGGAATTTATGATAAATGTGCAATTATCTATCGTCACTTTTGCACCTTGAGGTATCATTACGGTTGCGTTGCCTCCCGAAGGGTAAGCATCAGAAGAAAATGCCAGACTTTTTAGGACTATTTCCACACCATTTTGGCTGCTTGCAAAGCTTTTCAATACAGGTCTGCCGATTCCTAGAAGCGTCACACTTGCCGAAGCGGTTACATCCTCGTCATAATCCGCCTCCATAATAAGGATGGTTTTGTGCTCTGTTACCTTGACCATTGCCTCGCCAATCGTCCTAAAAAGCGTGACGCCAAGTACGCCGCCGAAGTCGTTATTAGTGCTCTCTTCTTCGTCCTCTTCGTTTTGCTCTTCTGATAGTTGCTCGGCTCCGCCCGTAATATCTGCAACATTAGAGGTCTCGGAGCTTTGAGCGGCATCTACAATGAAGTCTCCCACAAAAACAGTGCAGTCACCCGTCTTTCCACCGTCTGCGGTTGTTGCAGTAACCGTCGCTGCGCCCACTCCTACGGCAACGCACTTGCCGTTACTGTCTACGGTAACAACATCTGTGTTGCTGGAACTCCAATTAACAGTCTTATTGGTTGCCTCGGCAGGCTCAACGTTTGCGGACAGGCTAAATTCTTCTCCCGTAACAAGCACTGCCTGCTCCATATTTAGCGAAACATTGTTTACCATAGAGGGCATCGGTCTTTTGCAAGCCGCAAAGGATACGGATAACGCCGCAATAAGTATTAATGATATCGTTGCAATAACTGTTTTTTTCATAGTATACCTCCTTGTACCTAAAAGAGTATTGGTTTTTCAAGTTTTTTTTATACTTAAATCACGCTGTAAGGCAAAAAAAATTGGTTAGTATATACAAAACATCAATATTATGATATAATTATTTATATTTTTTACTACCTGGAGGCACTGCGTGAGTTTTTTAATCGGTTCCATTGCAACAGCAAGTATAGTTATGATAATAGTCGCCATATTGATTGCAGGCGGCGTTATCGCAGTCAGTTCGGTGTTTTTAGCGCGGGCTATAAAGCGGGCAAAGCAAATCGGTATGGACGGCAAGATAATAAGCGGCGCGATACGCAACAGCGCGATATTCTCTATCGTTCCATCAATTCCGATTGTAATCGGCGTAGCAGTAATGTCTGCAATGCTGCTTAATATTATAGGCATACCTTGGATAAGGCTTACCGTTATCGGTGCGCTTCAATATGAGATTACAGTGGTAGGTATTGTGGGCGGCGAGGCAAGCGTATTGAGCGAACGCGCGATAGCAACGGCATTCATTATTATGACAATAGCAATAATGAGCGGCCCGATTTTCAACGCGCTCGTATTCAAAAAATATCAAGGAAAACTCGCGGATATCAGGGAGAAGAATAAAAAATTGTTGGATACTATAACGGGCTCTCTGCTTGGCGGATTGCTTGCCGGTATAGTAGCCTATATGATAGTAAGCGGTTTCAATTCTTTGATTACCGGAGTCAATACTGTCAATTCGGATGGTTCGATGACTATTGGCGCGGTAACGCTGCTTACACTAGGCAGCAGTGTCGTTATTATGGCGTTGTGCGGCGTAGGCATGAAGGTATTCAAATGGAAATGGATGGAGAATTATGCATTGCCTATTACCATGCTTGGCGCGTTGGCGTTGGCGCTAGTCTTTCAAAATATTTTTTCCACAGAGGGCGCCGAAGCGCTTACAGACGGAATTGTCAAAGCGGTTGCTGCGGGGGTGGCAATATGAAAAAAGTCGGAGAAATCAAGAACTTTAAGGAATACAATGCATCCATGCACAATTTGGGCAGGCTCTCCACTTCGATTATTCTCGTAATCCTATTGTTTGCTCCTATAATATTTTGTCTGGCGCTTGGGACGGGACCTGATTGGAAGAGGGTATTTCAGCCTGATATTATCGGCTTGATATTGACATATTTTGCGATAGGAGTAATAGAATCCATAAGCTACGCGCCCTTGCTTGGCACAGGCGGACAGTACCTTAGTTTTATTACCGGAAACATAAGCAATCTCAAGCTGCCTTGCGCTATTAACACACAGCAAATCGCGAAGGTGGAAAAGGGCAGCGAGGAAGAAGAGCTGATTACAACAATAGCTATTGCGGTGTCCTCGATAGTAACTACAATAATCATTACAATCGGTGTGGCATTGCTGCTGATACCCGGCGTAGGCAGCGCGGTAACTGATGTGCTCAGGCCTGTTACACCATATGTTTTGCCCGCGATATTCGGCGGCTTAATCATTGCATTGTTGTCGATTTATCTTAAGCAGACAGCCATTCCTTTTATCGCTATGCTCATAATTAACACCGTGATGTTCTTAGTGGGGATGGACTTAGGGCAAAGCACAATGATAATTGTTGGTATGCTTGTATCAATAGCCAGCGCTTCAATAATATACAACAAAAACAAAATATTCAAAAGAACCGCCAAAAAAGCTGGTGATGGAGAGGAAAAGTCAGCGCCGAAAAAGGACGAGGATGACGGCGAAAGGGAAGACGGACAAAAATGAGAATGACAAGGCGGATAAGATATGGCAAGATAAAAACTTTTTTGCTGTGGCTGCTGATTATGAAAAGGCTGGCGCCTTCTTTTCCCAAGTGGGCAGTGGCAAAGGGCGACAATCTGGTGCGCGATGTCAACAGAAAGCTAGTTGAGGGCGGCACTGTAAGATGGGATGTAGGGAAGGAAAAGCTCCCTGTTTTTGACCATATTGAGCTCAGCGGCTTCAAAAGCAGTCACATAATAAGCTACAGGGTCAACGAAGACGGCAGCGCGGATATCTTTAAGCATTGCGCCTATCCTTCGCTCCGCATGAATCCTAATGTAACCAGCGGCTCTTTCAGCCATAACTATGATTGCGTGACGCCGTCCGTGACGGTTGAGGGCAAAAAGGCAGAGGAGAAGGTCGAAGCTATCGACATCAAGGGCAAGCTTTCTTTCGTCAACAAGACTGATAGCGGGATCGATATCGTGCGCACCTTCTATCCGTGCGTATATACGCCGGGATTGATAGAAAGAGTCGAGATAACCAATACAGGCGACAAGGAGATATCAGTAACGCTTGATGTACCCGAATATTCAATATTGGCAGACCGCAAGCACTGTTATCATTCGCTGTATGTGTCGGAGATAGGTCTTGCTGACGATAAGGGCAAGTTTTTGTCCGGACTGGAGGTGGACAAGACAAGGACCATTAGAGCAGGCGAGTCTACTGCCTTCAGCATTGTCTATTACTCGAAGGTTTGCGGTACCGACAATATGATTGATACCGAGTTGGAGATTAAAAAAAGAGAAGATTTTATCGGGGATATGTTCAATCTTATAAGGATAGAGACGCCCGAACCCGCATTTGATTATGGTTTTTCTCACATGGTGCTAAGAGGAAGCGAAAGCATATTCGATACCAAGTCGGGATACATGCACAGTCCCGGAGGCGGTGTTTATTACGGCGCCGTATGGACCAATGACCAGGTGGAATATTCTACGCCCTTTTTTGCATATTCCGGGTACCCCTTAGGCGTTAAGCAGGCATTGAATGTCATGCGGCTTTTCGCTAGCGAGATTGATTGCCGTATGATGCCGATGAAGCACAAAAAACCAATCCCGTGTTCGATAGCATGCGAGGGGGACGCTGTATGGGATTTGCCCGGAGACCGCGGAGACTGCGAGATGTACGGCTACGGCGCGGCGCGGTTTGCGCTCACTTGCGGCAACAAAGAGCTCGCTTCGGAGCTGTTCGAGTATGTTAGGTATTGTATTGAATTTGCCCTGTCAAGACTCAACGGGCATGGGGTTGTAAAAAGCGATAAGGACGAGCTTGAAGGGCGGTTTTTAGCCGGTAAAGCCAATCTGTTCACTAATTGTCTTGCATATGATTTACTTCTGTCCGGCAGTATGCTCGCCCGCGATTTAGGCTACGAGCGCGAGGCTCAAGAATACGCAATACACGCCGAGAAGCTCAAAGCAAATATTCTCGATTATTTTAGCTACAAAGTTGAAGGCTACGATACCTTCAGGTATTTTAAGTCCAATAGAAAGCTGCGTTCTTGGATATGCATGCCCATGTGTGTCGGCATATTTGAGCGTGCCGCCTCTACCGTGGAG
>CAYTUT010000072.1:0-7992 GCA_964441295.1 uncultured Christensenellaceae bacterium
CAATAAGGGTAATCGGAGATAATGAGGTTGTGAGGCATGTTGCCGTCATCGGCGGCAGCGGCGGGGAAGAAAAAGTTATCAAGTATTGCGCCGATAATGCCATAGTATTGATGACCTCTGACCTCAAGCACCACCTTGCGGCAATGGCAGATGACATAGGCGCAAAAATAATAGTGTTCGGTCACTTTACGAGCGAGTACATTTTTGTTACAATATTAAAAGAAATGATAAAGACGGCTTATCCTGACCAAAAAGTCATGGTCAGCAAAAAGAACGACAATCCTTATAGATGCAGGATTGAAGAGAAGGAGTAATAATGAATATTGAAAAATTGCTAGAATACCAGTCTATTGACGCCGAACTGATAAAGACAGAGGGCGAGTTTCGCGCTTTGCCCGTATGTAAAGAATATTTTGCTGCGGCAAATAGTTATAAAGAGGCTCAAAATTCGGTATTGAAGCTTAATGGCGAAGCAGAAGAAATGGTTAAGCAGATTGAGGGGCTGTCAGAGCAGTACAAAAAGCTGAGCGCACAGCTTGACGATGCAGAGAAGAGTATCGACAGGATTGCTGAGATTAAGGAAGCTGACTACTATACCCGCAATGTGGAAAAGATTCTTGCGGATATGCAATCGCTCGGCAAGTTAATAAGCGCCCTCTCATCCAAGATAGAAGACCATAGAAAAAACTATGAAAAAGCGCTCAAGCAGGGCAAAGAAGCAAAGCTTAAAGGTATGGACATTACCCCGCAGTATCAGGCGGCGCGGGAGGAGATCAAGCCCGTAATCGAAGGCTTTAACAGCAAGCTTGCGGCAATAGAGCAGACTATTGCGGCTAAAGATTTAGAGCATTACAAGCAGCTTCGTTCGGCGAAAAAATTCCCTGCCATTGTGCCGTTGCATGGCGAGGCAAGCTGCGGAGGGTGTTTTATGGAGATGGCGGGCAATGCCGTTGCCAAGCTCAAGGCCGACGGCTATATAGAATGCCCTAACTGCTCAAGAATACTGTATGTGAAATAAATCTATTTGATTAACAATAATCTTCCTGCACACAGGAAGATTATTTTTTTGTCCGACGAAACTTGTACATATTTTACCGTTGAGAAAAATAGATTATAATATGTCGGAAAAATCTGGGTATGATTACTCACAGTACTATTACGGAAGATACAAAAAAATGTTTCGCTCGGGTTATCTTGCCGGTCTTTATGAGGGAGAAAAGGATACGGTAAGTGATGTTGACTATGCGGAGATATCTCCGTCTGCGCCGCGCAGAGATAATACAGTGCACACCGTCATCGATATGCGCAACATTAGACCCCAAGCGCAAAAGGGCGGCAAAAGAGGCAAGGCAAAAGGGATTACGATTACAATATGCGCAATTTTAATGTGCGTATCCATATTGCTGTTGAGCGTAGATTTTTTTTCTGCTAAGGGCATAGTTGGCGAGCTGAAGACGGTGTTGAGCCTGTCTAAAGAGACGGCAGGCACCTATTATGCTGTTAACATGGGTAGTTTTAACACGCTGAGCGAGGCAAGGCAGCTGTCTGACGGTATAAGAAGCCGCGGCGCGGCAGGCTACATAACCTACAATGGAAAGTATAATGTGCTAGCCGCCTGTTATGTAAACTATGATGACGCAAAAACCATTGCCGACGGCAACGGCGCGGCAATTTACGCCATCAGAGTTTTTCCAAAGAACAAAAAAAACTTCCCCTCTAAACTTAGAGAGGAGTTCGAAAACGCGGCAGGATACGAAAAAACGGTTTATGATACGCTGTATCTGCTCAGTAACCGCCTGGACGAGGGCACACTGAATGAGAGCGACTGCATTGCGTCAATAGCTGAGTTGAAAATGAGAGTCAAGGCAGATACGGATAGATTTATTGAGCTTAGCGAAACCTACAGCGACGAATACACACAAGAGTTTCGCGTGGGGATAATAGCTTGCCTTGCGGCGCTGGATAATTTGACCAACACTTCGCTTATCCGTCCAAATCTGTTGTGCGACATAAGATACACATATATTATGGTGCTCAACTTGGCATAGCCATGGTATTTATCGGATATAGAAGCTTACTTTTTGTTTCTTACATAAATTTGCGTAACATTTTTGCCCTCGGGCTTAACTTTGTTGAATTCAACTGTCTTCATCGAGAGTACGAAGTCGCTGAACTTTCTAAACCCGTAGTTACGGGCATCAAAGTCCGGCTCACGCTTAGAAAGTATGTTGCCGACATCCGCAAGGTACGCCCAGCCGTCATCACCGTCAATGTCATCTATAATATTGCTGATAATGGAATAAATCTTCTTTTTGTCGGTATCTGAGACTTTCGTGTCAGCCTTTTCGTCAATTTTAACTGATGTCGATTGCTTCCTTATATCTTTAGGAAGTTCGGGAGCCGGCATAAGCACTTCAAGATAAAGAAACCTTTCGCACGCTCTTATAAAGGGCTGAGGGGTCTTTTTCTCGCCCATTCCTATTACAAGCATGCCCGCCTCTCTTAGTCTTGCGGCAAGCTTTGTAAAGTCGCTGTCCGAGCTGACAAGGCAAAATCCGTCCACCTTGCCAGAGTAAAGTATGTCCATCGCATCTATAATCATTGCCGAATCCGATGCGCTCTTGCCCGTAGTGTAACTGTATTGCTGTATCGGCTGGATAGAGTAGTCCAAGAGGGACACTTTCCATTTGGACAGCTCGGGCTTTGTCCAATCGCCATAAATACGCTTGTATGTGGGAGTGCCGTAGCTTGCCAGTTCGTCAAGAAGGTACTTAATGTACTTTTCTGAGATGTTTTCGGCGTCAATCAGCACCGCAATTTTCTTTTCTTGCTGTTCGTTGTTCAAATAATGATACCTCGCTGTGTTTTTTACTACAATAATTATATCACATTAAGGCGATAAGTTGAATAGAAAAATTTCTGTTACGCACTGCAAGCTGCTTTTGTTGCAAAATCGGCGAATAAAAGGATTATCAAACGGTTGCAGTACTCAGCACCTGCCTCGCGGGAGCAGGGATGATTGGCGCAAAAAAACAAGACAGAACGATGTTCTGTCTTGTTAATGGTACTGTGCAGCTTACTCCGACTATACCCACCGGAGCGATCCCCCAGTAGGTCGCTCCCTTAGAGCTCCCTCGTGGCACACACTACGGTCCGCTTAATGCTGCTGCGGTCAGGCCCTGACATGGTTCACAGTGCAATGTTGCACAAGACCCTATTATCAACACGCCTTGCTGAAGTCAGCCTCCCATAGATGTAGCCTCGGTAAGCCGTCTGCCTCGCTGTAGCGGATTGCGAGTTACAGGGCACCGCTAGCTCCCCACATAGCACAGCCTAATCATTATATACTATGCCGCAGATTTTTTCAAGCGAAATTTTCGTATTGTGTTTGCATTGTTTTTCCTTTTGGGCGGCGAATGACGCCAACAACAATAAAAAAAATCAAATACAATCGCCCTCGTGGCTTTTGATCAGCGTAATTGTCGGGCTTATGCAACATTTTAGCGTTATTGTTTGACATTGCGTATTCAATAATGTAATATATTATAGATATATTAATTAATTTTGCTTAATTTTTGTTTGCGTAAGGAGAGCTAAATGTACAACAAGGTTGACACTACATTGAATTTCTGCGATAGAGAACACGAGATATTGAAGCTTTGGAAGCAAGAAGATGTTTTTAAGCTCAGTGTGAAAAAGAATCAGGGTAAGACCCCATTTACTTTCTATGACGGTCCGCCTACCGCTAACGGCAAGCCGCATATCGGACATATTTTGACACGCGTTATCAAAGATATTATCCCGCGCTACAGGACGATGAAAGGGTACAATGTGCTGCGCAAAGCAGGCTGGGATACCCATGGACTGCCCGTAGAACTTGAAGTGGAGAAGTCATTGGGCATGGATGGCAAGCATGATATCGAAAAATACGGTATCGAACCTTTTATCAAGAAATGCAAGGAAAGCGTGTGGAAATATAAGGGCGAATGGGAAAAAATGAGCGACCGTGTCGGCTATTGGGCAGATATGGAGAACCCGTATATCACATACGACGATAATTATATCGAGTCCGTATGGTGGTCGATTAAGGAGATTGACAGGCAGGGCTTGCTCTACAAAGGGCACAAGATAGTGCCTTATTGCCCGCGTTGCGGTACTGCGCTCTCCAGTCATGAGGTAGCACAGGGCTATAAGGATGTGGAAGAAAAGACAATATATGTAAAGTTTAAGCTGCTTAATCAGCCTGACACATATTTTCTTGCCTGGACTACGACACCGTGGACACTGCCTTCTAATGTCGCGCTGTGCATGAATCCTAAGGAGATTTATGCTCGCATAAAGACTGCAGACGGCTATTATATTCTTGCCGAAGCGCTTTTGTCGAGCGTAATGGGCGATATCCCCTATGAGATTGTAGAGAGAAGAAAGGGAAAGGACTACGAATACACCGCATACCAGCCCTTGTTCGATTATTATAAAGAAGGAGAGAAGGCATTCTATGTCACCAACGACAACTATGTTACATTGACTGACGGAACGGGTATCGTGCATATCGCGCCCGCTTTCGGCGAGGACGATGCTAATGTCGGGCGCAAATACGGTCTGCCATTTGTCCAGATGGTCAATGAAAGAGGCTTGTTTGTTGAAGAAGCGTATGACATAAAGGATATTTTTGCAAAGGATGCGGACAAGAGTATTATAAAGAAGCTCAAAGAAAACGGACTGCTCTTCAAGGAGATGCTTTATTCGCACAGCTATCCGTATTGCTGGCGCTGCGATACCCCTCTCTTGTATTATGCAAGGAGCAGCTGGTTCATAAAAATGACCGCGGTCAAGGATAAGCTATTGGAGAACAACGCCACAGTTAACTGGATGCCTCCGTCGATAGGCTCGGGCAGAATGGGCAATTTTTTAGAAAATGTAATTGACTGGGGCATATCCAGGGAAAGATACTGGGGTACTCCTCTGCCGATATGGATATGCGAAAAGTGCGGCAAGACGCATGTTATCGGCTCCAAAGACGAGTTGAAGAAGCTGTCCGGCAATAATGTTGATGTCGAGTTGCACAGACCGTATATTGACGAGGTAATTATCCCCTGCGCATGCGGCGGCTCAATGAAGAGGGTAACAGAAGTTATGGATTGCTGGTATGACAGCGGCTCCATGCCCTTTGCGCAGTGGCACTATCCTTTCGAAAACGAAGCAATCTTTAAGGACAATTTTCCCGCCGATTTTATCAGCGAGGCGGTTGATCAAACGCGCGGCTGGTTTTATACTTTGCTCGCGATATCCACTCTGATATTCGGCAAATCGTCATTCAAAAACTGTATTGTGCTAGGTCATGTGGGTGACAAGGACGGGATAAAGATGAGCAAGCATAAGGGTAATGTCGTTGACCCTTGGTCAGTGCTCGATAAGCAGGGCGCGGATGCTGTCAGGTGGTACTTTTACACGACCAGCGCGCCGTGGCTTCCCTCAAGGTTTTATGACGAGGCGGTGAGCGAGGCGCAGAGAAAGTTTATGGGCACTCTGTGGAACACCTATGCGTTTTTTGTGCTTTATGCCGAAATAGACAAGTATAATCCCAGAGATTACGATATTTTGAAGTGCAAGCTGAGCCTTATGGACAGATGGATATTGTCCGGATTGAATACCCTTGTCGATTATGTGGACAAGTGCCTTTCTGATTACAAAATCACCGAGAGCGCAAGAGCAATTCAAGAGTATACGGACAAGCTGTCCAACTGGTATGTGCGCCGCTCACGCGAGCGTTATTGGGGCAAGGAGATGAGCAAGGACAAGCAAGCGGCATATACAACGCTGTATACAGTGCTTACAACTCTAGCAAAACTGCTTGCTCCGTACACTCCCTTTATGGCAGAGAGCATATATCAAAATCTTGTCAAGAATTTTGACACTGAGGCTCCTGTTTCGGTACATCTTACCGAATATCCCGTTGCGGATATGAGTTATGTCGACGCTTTGCTGGAGAAGGAGATGGACTATATTATCGACGTGGTCATATTGGGCAGAGCGTGCCGCAACAAGGCGGCAATCAAGAATCGTCAGCCGCTTGCGGCGGTGTATGTTAAGAGCGCATACAAGCCGACTCTTCAAGGTATTACTTCAATAGCGGCTGAAGAGCTGAATGTAAAAGAGTTTAAGTCCATTGAGGAAGATAACGAGCTGGTAACATACGAAATCAAGCCCCAATTAAAGACACTGGGACCCAAATACGGCAGTTTGCTCTCCGAAATTCGCACCTTTTTGAATTCGTGCGATGGCAAGACCCTTGTCCGCGCGGTTGCAAACGGCGGCGTGTTCAATACAGTAATAGCGGGTAGAGAGATAGAACTGACAGAAAATGACCTGCTGGTCAATACCTCAAGTAAGACCGGATTTGTCGCGGACAGCGACGGCGCGATGACAGTTGTGCTTGATACTAATCTCAACGAAGCGCTGATTAATGAGGGCATTGTGCGCGAAATAGTCAGTAAGATACAGACAATGCGTAAGGAAGCGGGCTTTGAAGTTACCGACCATATCCGTGTAGGGTTGAAGTGTTTGGAAAGCACAATGAAAATTGTCAAGGATGGTAACGTATGCGAGGATGTGCTTTGCGACATACTAAACCAGGATATAGGCGGCGGTTATGTAAAAGAGTGGGACATCAACGGCGAACAGCTTACTATTGCGATTGAAAGGATATGACAGTTTGGTGGAAGGATTATGAAATAATTGCGACGGGCGACGGCAAAAAGCTCGAGAGATGGGGCAACATATATTTGTTGCGCCCTGATCCGCAGGTTATTTGGCGCGCCCGTATCGATATGGACAATTATCCGAAGCTGCACGCGAAATATATCCCCGACAGCAAGTGCGGAGAGAAGTGGGAAGTGTTGCGCAATATGCCCGAGTCGTTTTTTGTCAATTACAATGATTTGACTTTTTCGCTCAAATTGATGAAAGGCTTTAAGCATACAGGATTATTCCCCGAGCAGGCGCACAACTGGAACAGGATGATAGCCCTTATTAAAGGCGCAGATAGGCCGGTGAGCGTACTCAACCTCTTTGCATATACGGGCGGAGCGACCCTTGCGTGTCTATCAGCAGGCGCATCAGTATGTCATGTAGATGCCGCGCAGTCAATGGTATTGAGGGCAAAGGAGAATGCGCAGCTGTCCAATCTCGCGGCAAAAAATGTGAGATATATCGTGGATGATTGTCTAAAATTCGTTGCTAGAGAGCTTCGCCGCGGCAGACGCTATGACGCGATTATTATGGATCCGCCCAGCTTCGGCAGAGGACCCAACGGAGAATTGTGGAAAATCGAGAATAATCTCTTTGATTTGATTGCAGAGACTGTTAATCTGCTCTCTGACAAGCCTTTGTTTTATCTCATCAACTCTTACACTACGGGCTTACAGCCTACGGTAATAAAAAACCTTATGGATATCAATCTCAGAAGCATGGGAGCAAAGACCGAGGCATATGAAGTAACATTGCCTACTGACGAGGGCATAGAGTTGCCTTGCGGCTGCAGCGGATTTGCCACATTTTGAACGCTCGAATAACAAAATCAATATTGCGCTAATTGCAAAATATTTTTACAATTAACACGATAGGATACACATATTAAGGATGAAAAAATGGATAATATTACTTACAAAGACATCAATATAGTCTACGAAGACAACCATATATTGGTTGTTGTCAAGCCTTGCAACATACCCTCTCAGGAGGATAGCTCGGGCGACAGGGATATGGTTAACATACTCAAGGAGTATCTTATCGATACCTACAATAAGCCGGGTAATGCCTATGTGGGCTTGGTACATAGGCTTGACCGTCCGACAGGCGGCGTTATGGTGTTTGCTAAAACATCAAAGGCGGCGGCAAGATTGACGGAGAGTATCAAAAGCGGAGAGCTAGAGAAAAAATATTTGGCAGTTGTCAAGGACAAGCCGAGAAAGGTCACCGAAAGACTGGATA
>CAYTUT010000073.1:0-7869 GCA_964441295.1 uncultured Christensenellaceae bacterium
TTAACAGCTTCGAACAGCTTATTGGAAGTTTTGCTCTCTTTCACTGCGATAACATCGCCTACGCCCACAAGATAAGAAGGTATATCCACGCCGTTACCATTGACGGTAATGTGTCCGTGATTAACTATTTGTCTTGCTTGCGCTCTTGACGCTCCGAGTCCGAGACGGAATACTACATTATCAAGTCTTCTTTCGATAAGCACCAGCATGTTCTCGCCGGTGATTCCCTTCATTCTCTCAGCTTTTACATAGTACTTGTAGAACTGTTTCTCAAGCATGCCGTACGCTCTCTTGGTCTTCTGCTTCTCTCTAAGTTGCATTGCGTAGCCCGATACCTTCTTTCTGCCAGGTCTTACGGGTCCTGGAGGCGCCACGCGTCCCTTGTCGAGCGGGCACAGCTTCTTGGTAGTCCCTTCGTTGCTTATATTATAGCATCTGTCACCCTTGAGATAGAGTTTTTCTCCCTCTCTTCTGCACAGACGACAATCCGGTCCTGTATATTTAGCCATATTCTGCTACCTCCTATATTCTTCTGCGCTTAGGCGGACGGCAACCGTTATGAGGGATTGGAGACACATCTTTGATAAGTGTGACATTCATTCCCGCATTAGCTATAGCTCTTATAGCGTTTTCTCTGCCCTGTCCCGGCCCCTTGATATAAACCTCTACAGTCCTCATACCGTGCTCTGATGCCACTTTCGCTGCATCTTCGGTTACCATTTGAGCTGCATAAGGCGTGCTTTTCTTGGATCCGCGGAAGCTGAGCTTGCCCGCTGATGACCACGAAATCGCGTTGCCCTGCATATCGGTAAAAGTTGCTATAGTGTTGTTGAAAGAGCACTGAATGTGTGCTTGACCTTTCTCAACTCTTACTATATCCTTGCGCTTTTTTATAGCACTTCTTCTAACTGCCATGCTCTTTCCTCCTATTTGGACTTAGCGCGGCCTACGGTGCGCCTCGGTCCCTTTCTTGTCCTCGCGTTTGTTTTGCTGGTTTGGCCACGCACGGGCAATCCTCTTCTATGACGGATTCCGCGATAACAGCCAATCTCTCTCAAACGCTTGATATTCATATCAACCTCTCTCTTGAGGTCGCCTTCCACGCGTAAATTGTGCTCAATGTACTCGCGCAACAAGGATACATGATTCTCGGTGAGGTCTTTTACCCTGATATTGGGGTCAATACCTACTTCTGCAAGTATCTTGTTGGAAGTTACTCGGCCAATACCGTAGATATAGGTCAAGCCTATTTCCACTCTTTTCTCTCTCGGCAAATCTACACCAGATATACGAGCCATTAAATTACCTCCGTTTTCTCTTTCAAAATTTAATAATTATTTTGGTATAATTACCCTATCTTAAGAGGACAATCAGGATTTGGAATGTGATCGTCCAGCCGCTCTTCGAAGGAGTAAATTACAAAATTGCGTATTAATTATTCTATCACAAGGACAAAAAGTTAGCAACTGATTAGCCTTGCTTTTGCTTATGGTTTTTGTATTTGCTGCATATTACCATAACATTTCCGTTTCTTTTGATTATTTTGCACTTGTCGCACATGGGCTTAACTGACGGTCTGACTTTCATATTTACCTCCAACTAGTTTTTATCTCTCCATACTATTCTGCCTTTGGTCAAATCATAAGGACTGATTTCCACCTTTACAGAGTCACCCTCAATGATCTTTATACTCTTGATTCTCATTTTACCCGAGGGGTAAGCGATTATCTGCTGTTTGCTGATGTCCAGCTCTACTCTGTATGTTTGATAAGGCAAGACCTCAATGACTTTTCCTTGGAATTCTATTACATCTTCCTTAGACACAAATAATACCTCCTAACTATACCTCTTTATGCGCTCTTAAAGCGCTTCTTACTTCACTGTCGAATACCTGCTTCTTGGCAAGTATTTTTTCTGCAATCTGCGGAAGTGATGCTCCCTTAGTCCTCAAATGCCTGATATTCTTACGCTTGGGCTTCAAAAGAGTCCTCGCCTCGCCGTCAACAACCATATAGTAGTTATTTCCTTCGACTGCAATCACCATATAGCAATTACCATTATCTCGACCAGCCTTTGAATACACGACGCTGCCAATCTCAATCACCACGAATAACTCCTTATAATGTTAATATTTCCGCTCCCGAATCGGTGATTAGCACCGTGTTTTCGTAATGTGCGGACGGAGCGCCGTCCTTAGTCCTTACCGTCCAGCCGTCCCTGTCTGTTTTTACAAGAAATGTGCCTGCGTTGACCATAGGTTCGATAGCTATCGTCATATTGGTTCTCAGTCTCACTCCCCGTCCAGCTTCGCCGTAATTGGGCACGCTCGGTTCTTCATGCAGCTCTCTTCCGATACCGTGTCCCACCAGCGCCTTCACCACAGAGAATCCGTTGCTCTCCACATGCTGCTGTACGCTTGAGGATATGTCTCCGAGCCTTACGCCGTCCTTTATCCTCTCAACCGCTTTGAAAAAGCTCTCTTTAGTAACCTTAATCAGTCTTGCCTTTTCATCGCTTATTTTGCCTACTGCAAAGGTTCTTGCTGCATCTCCGTGAAAACCATCGTAATACGCTCCCACATCTATGCCTACTATCATCCCTTCTTTAAGACAACTGCTTTGCGAGGGTATCCCGTGTACCACTACATCGTCTATAGAGGCGCATATTGACGACGGGTAACCCTGATAATTCAAGAAAGAAGGCTTTGCGTTACGCTTATGTATGTATTCTCTTGCGAGATAGTCGAGATGAGCGGTTGAGACACCTTCCTTAATATGGTCCTCAAGCATCAGCAGCACATCCCTTACAATAAGGCTGGCTTTGCGCATTATGACCAATTCTTCCGATGTCTTGACGCTTATCATAAGCTTTCCAGTATTTTCCTTATTTCCTTGTCTGTATCGGCTATTGTTTTGCCGTTGCAGTCAATGTCAATAAGCAGTTTTTTAGCTCTGTAGTACTCGATTAGCGGCGCTGTCTCTTTGTCATAAACCGCCAATCTATTCTTGACAGTCTCCTCTTTATCGTCCTCTCTCTGGTAGAGAGCCGCTCCGCACTTCGGACAGACCTCCGGTCCCTTCAGCGTCGCGGTATTGTATCCCTCGCCGCACGGGCACATTCTTCTCCCAGCGATCCTTCGTATGATTATCTCATTGTCAACCACAAGATTGATAACGGCATCAATCGAGGTCACTTCTGCAAGAGCGTCCGCCTGCGCTACCGTCCTTGGAAATCCGTCGAGTATATAGCCATTAGCGCAGTCGGGTTGAATCAGCCTGTCCTTAACTATGTCGATTACCACCGAATCAGGCACCAGCTCACCCTTGTCCATATAGCTCTTAGCAAGGCGTCCGAGCTCTGTTCCGCCTTTAATATTGGCGCGGAATATATCTCCTGTGGAAATATGGGGTATGCTGTAAGCTTCTTTAATCAGCGTCGCCTGGCTGCCTTTGCCGGCGCCCGGGGCTCCCAAAAATATCAGTTTCATATTAGCTCCTTGCCGCTCTTATTTGAGGAAGCCTCTGTAATGCTTCATCATCAGCTGGTTCTCAAGCTGTTTGTTGAATTCGAGCGCGACGCTTACTACGATGAGCATTCCCGTCGCCGAGAAGGCGTTGACAAGCACACTTGAGTCACTCAATATTGCCTTGAAAACAAGACTGGGTATCAATGCGATTGTCGCTAAAAATATTGCGCCGAACAGGGTTATGCGGTTATTGATGCGGTTAAGGTACTCGCTGGTAGGCCTGCCCGGTCTGATACCAGGTATAAAACCTCCGTTTTGCTGTATGCTTTTTGCGATATCGTCGGGATTGAACTGTATTTTTGCGTAGAAAAACGCAAAGAACAGAATCAGAACGGACATTACGACTGCGTATACCCATGAGCCCACACCAAACCACTGTGACCAGAATATATAGAATTTGCTTGCCGGCCAGAAACTTGCTATCATTTGGGGAAACATCAGAAATGCCGAAGCGAATATTATAGGCATAACACCGGATGCGTTGACCCTGATTGGTATATGCGTGCTTTGTCCGCCGTACATCTTGTTGCCCTTAATCTGCTTGGCGTATTGCACATTGATATTTCTCTGAGCCAAATCCACAAAGATTATGAACACGAATACAAGCACAACTACAACTAAATAAAGCATCAATCTCCAGATGACAGTTGCGTCATTGGATATCAAAGCAAATTCGTTGAGCATTGATGTGCCCGCACCCGACAAAATACCTACAAAAATCAAGAGCGATGTGCCGTTGCCGATACCGTATTCAGTAATTCTTTCGCCGAGCCACATAACAAAGCAGCTGCCTGCCGTCAGCATTACCACGATAAACATCATAGTCAATACCGGACTCTGCATGCCGAAAACAGACATTATATTACCGTTATTGTTCCATGCAAGTACTATTCCGACAGCTTGGATAACCGCGAGAGCTATTGCGGCATACCTAGTGATTTGCGTTACCTTCTTTCTGCCTTCTTCTCCTTCCTTTGACAATCTTTCAAGGGGAGGGATAACAAGGGTCAAAAGCTGCATAATGATGAAAGCGTTGATGAACGGTACAATACCTAATGCGAACAGCGTGCCGTTGGCCAATGAGCCGCCGGTTATTGTGGACAATACCTGAAAGAAGGTGTTGCCTTCGAGCAAACTGCTTACCGCGCCGACTTCAATACCCGGAACAGGTATGAAGCAACCGATTCTATAGATAAGCAGCACGAACAATGTCATGAGCATTTTCCTGCGTATTCCCTTCTCTGCGAAGGCATTCATCAAGGTTCTGAACATAATTATAACACCTCTGCCTTTCCGCCTGCCTTTTCAATCGCCGCTTTTGCGCTCTCTGAAAAACAAGCTGCCTGAACCGTCAAAGCCTTGGTTAATTCGCCATTGCCCAAAACCTTTAATCCGAACGGCTCAACTTTTTTGAGCACGCCCGAGGTAAGAAGTGTTGCGGCATTGATAACCGTGCCTTCCTCAAAGCTTTCAAGCGTGCCTATATTAACTATGCTGTATTGCTTTTTGAATATGTTGGTGAAGCCTCTTTTGGGCAAACGGCGTGTAAGCGGCATCTGTCCGCCCTCGAATCCTGGGCGCACTCCGCCTCCGCTTCTTGCCCACTGGCCCTTATGTCCCTTGCCTGAGGTCTTGCCCAAACCCGAGCCGATACCTCTTCCAAGTCTTTTTGTCTCTTTTTTCGCCCCGTAGCTAGGACCTAAATCTTGTATTTTCATGCCATCCTCCTTAGTCAACGCTCTCAACTTTCACGAGATGGTCAACGACATTTATCATGCCGCGGATAACCGCATTGTCTTCATGAATTTTGCTGCTGCCGATTTTTTTGAGCCCAAGCGCCGCAACGTTTGCCTTTTGCTTCTCAATGGAGCCGATAGTGCTTTTTACCAGTGTTACTTTAATTTTAGCCATAACGCACCTCCTAAGCCTTTATCTCGTCGACATTCTTGCCGCGCAGCGCCGCAAATGTCTCCGCCGTCTTGAGTCTCATCAAGCCGTTAATAGTAGCCTTAGCGCAGTTAATCGGATTGGTGGAGCCCAAAGCCTTGGTACGGATGTCCTTAATCCCTGCAAGCTCAAGCACCGCACGGACGGGACCGCCTGCTATAACGCCTGTACCTTCGACTGCCGGCATTAAAAGCACATTGCCGCTACCAAAAACACCGATTATCTCGTGAGGTATTGTAGTACCAACGATAGGTACCTCTATCATGTTGCGCTTTGCCGCTGCAGTCGCTTTCTCGATAGCATCGGTTGCTTCAGCCGCCTTGCCCATTCCGATACCGACCTTGCCGTTCTTGTCTCCTACGCACACAAGCGCCGCCTGTCTCATATTTCTTCCGCCCTTAACAACCTTGGTTACGCGGTTCATTGAGATGGTGACTTTTTCAATACCGTCTTTCGGCTCGTTCTTATTAAATCTATCATCGCGTCTTGCCATAATACCCTCCTAAAACTGTAAGCCGGCTTCTCTTGCGCCGCTTGCAACACTTGCCACGCGACCCGTATAGAGATATCCGCCTCTGTCAAATACGACTTCGGAAATGCCTGCGGCAATCGCTTTCTTAGCTGCTTCTTTGCCAACATATGCCGCCGCTTCCGACTTCTTCATCTCTTTGACTGCTTCGGCTATTGCCTTTTCCATGGTTGACGCTGCAACAAGAGTCTTGCCGCTCACATCATCAATAACCTGCACATAAATATGCTTCGAGCTGCGGTATACGCAAAAACGGGGTTTTTCAGCTGTGCCGGATATCTTATTTCTAATTCTATTGTGCCTTTTGATTCTTTCGGCATTCTTATCTGTCTTGTTAATCATATCCTACGCTCTCCTTTATTTGCCTGCAGCCTTGCCTTCCTTCTTGATAATTACTTCGTCCTTATAACGGATTCCGTAAATATGATAAGGATCAGGCACTCTAATCGCTCTGATATCTGCCGCGCATTGTCCGACTTTTTCCTTGTCGATACCCTTAACAACTACTTCGGTGGGAGAAACTAAGGTTATCTTGACGCCCTCTGGCGCAACAACCTCTACAGGATGCGAGTAGCCGACATTGAATATTACCTTGCCCGCGCTCTCTGTCACCTTGTATCCTACTCCGTTGACGATCAATGCCTTTTCATAGCCCTTGGATACACCCACTACCATGTTGTTAATCAGCACACGGGTAAGCCCGTGCAATGCCTTGTTTTTCTTGATGTCGTTAGGACGCTCTACGGTTATTTCCTTTGCTCCCACATTGATAATCATGTTGCTGTCCAGCTTTCTTGACAAAGTGCCGAGACCGCCCTTAACAGTGATACTGTTATCGGGGGAAAGGCTGATTGTTACGCCGGCAGGAACCGCTATCGGAAGTCTTCCTATTCTTGACATATTCTACCTCCTACCAGACATAGGCCATTACTTCTCCGCCAACTTTGGCGGCTCTGGCCTTTTTATCCGTCATTATACCCTTATTGGTGCTCATAATCGCAACGCCCAGCCCGCCAAGAACCTTGGGGAGCTTTTCGCTGTTGACATATATGCGCAAACCGGGCTTGCTTATCCTTTTGAGTCCTGTGATTACGCTCTCCTTCTTGGAGCCGTATTTCAGCTGGATGTTGATAACACCCTCATAACCCTCGCCGGCCTCTTCAACACTCTTTACATAGCCCTCTTCCAATAATATCTTCGCTATGGCAGCCTTAACATTCGAACGGGGTATCTCTACCTTGTCGTGCTTTGCTATAATAGCGTTTCTTATTCTTGTAAGCATATCTGCAATAGGATCTGTTACTATCATTATCTTATCCTCCTTTACCAGCTTGCTTTTTTGACACCAGGAATTTGACCCTTGTATGCCAAATTTCTGAAGCAAATTCTGCAAATGCCATATTTCCTAAGCACAGCGTGGGGTCTGCCGCAGAGCTTACAACGGGTGTAAGCGCGAGTGGAAAACTTCGCCTGAGCTTGCTGTTTGTTAATCAATGATTTTCTTGCCATAACAACCTCCTAATTGCGTGCAAAAGGCATTCCGAGAAGCGTCAAAAGCTCTCTTGCCTCTTCGTCGGTTTTTGCCGTGGTTACGATACAGATGTCCATACCTCTGGTTTTTTCCACCTGGTCATACGAGATTTCGGGGAATATGAGCTGCTCTTTAACTCCCAGCGCATAATTGCCTCTGCCGTCGAATGATTTTGTCGATGTGCCCTTGAAGTCTCTCACTCTCGGCAATACTACTGAGATAAGCTTGTCAAGAAAATCATACATTCTTGAGCTTCTCAATGTGACCTTGACACCGATATTCATTCCCATTCTTACTTTGAAGTTAGCTACGCTCTTTTTGGCCTTGGTTACGACA
>CAYTUT010000074.1:0-7869 GCA_964441295.1 uncultured Christensenellaceae bacterium
GACAGCATACAATGCTGTCGGCTTAACGCGCCGCGCCCTGACTCTCCGCCAAAAGCACGGGTAACCGTGCTTTTTTGTCAAGTAGCGGGATTCTCACCCGAGGGTTCACGGCTTTGCCCCTCCAGTTCGCTCGACGCTTCGCTTTCCTCGCTTCACCGCTTTGGCTACCGACAGCATACAATGCTGTCGGCTTAACGCGCCGCGCCCTGACTCTCCGCCAAAAGGCAGTCTTTCGACTGCTTTTTTTGTTTTCTACGGTCTTCGAACTCTTATTCTGCATCGCCCAGTTCGTCAGCCCGTCTACGGTGATACCATTATCACCGTTTCCTCGCTCCGCTTGCTTTCCTCACCGCTTTGGCTAATCAATAAAACGTTGATAATTTCATTCATTATTGACAAAAAATTATTATGTGGTATTCTTAAAGTAACCAGTGTGGTATCATCATACACTTCTGTATGTTCAGTTGTGTAAATAATAATCGATTGCAAGGGGGTATTTAAATGTACAATGCGCGCAAAAATAGACCTGCTTACTTAAATAGTTTCTTATTAATAATCACTGTCATGCTAGTTATTTTTTTCAGTTTTGCAATATTAGCAGGTTGTAAGCCAAAGGACGACGGAGACAAAAAGAATCCTGTTGCCGATGGATTGATCTCTTTAGGCAACGCTTTTATTGAGGTGGTTGATGAGATAACGACCGAGGGGGGAACAATTGAGATAGACAATCCGGATTCCGCACTTGACGGGATGAAACTGATCGTGCCTCGATTAGCGTACAACTCACCAACAAATTTTTCAATTAGCTCATATATAATCAACTCGCATAAACTTGGTGCGCAGTTTAATCCTATAACACCTGTTATCGAGATTAACAATGGTCATGAGTTTTCTAGAGAAGTAATAAGACTTGAGATACCCATAAGCTATAGCAATACTTTTCCCATGGGCTTTTATTATGATGACATCAATGGATCTATCGAAGCAATTCCTGCTCTTCAGCTTGACAATGAAAAAATTACTTTGGGTGTAAAGCATTTTTCTAAGATTTTGATAAGCGATATTTCCTTATCAACTTTTCAAAACCTTGATAATATTGACGGTTTAGACTATGATTCGGGATTCACTCCTCTGCTCGACGACTGGCACTACAGCAACTACGGCTCGGCCATTGCTCCCGGCGGTCATTGCGGCGGACAATCTCTCACAATGGCCTGGTATTATACTCAGAAACATATTGCAGAGGGTGCGCAACGGCTACATGGTTGCTTTGATAATAATGATGACATTGACACACCTAGCTTTTGGCAAGACGACAATAATGCCTATCGCTTTTCTTCAGTCGTTCAGGCAAATGCTGATTGGAGTTCTCAGTATTGGATAGACTTTATTAATTTCAGCGTTGCTAATCCTGACAAAACATATCAGGCCTTCGCTTATTCTATAAAACAAACTTCTGCCCCTCAATTCATGGCAATATTCCCTGATTCCCCGGGTATTGGCCATGCGATAGTCGCTTATAAGGTTGAAGGAAACAGGATTTATGTTGCCGACCCGAATTATCCGGGTCAAACTGACAGATATGTCGAATATAATCCTTCGACACAGACATTCTTGCCCTATTCGTCTGGTGCAAATGCTGCAGATATTTCAGAAAACGGAGCAACGCTATATACAAAAATTGTTTATGCGGCAAAGAGCGCGCTGATTGATTACAGTTATATTGAAAAGCAGTATCAAAATATGCTTAACGGAAGCATAGGCGATGACCAGTTTCCCGATACCGATATAGAGATACTGACAGAATACAATGACAATATGTTGCTATGGAAATTTGAAGAGTGTGTCAGAGAAATAACTCTGGGCCCATCTTTTACAAATACATTGCCGCAGTCCGAAGAAAAAACAATAATCAAGGTTACTCCATTGGGCAGTAATTTAGTATATTCATTATATTTGGGAGATAGCATATTGCCCGAATCCACTCCCACTACTATTAATATTGGCAATAGCTTAGGGTTCGTGGTAGATTGGAATGCAGGCGTCAACGAATACGGTATACTTGTTGAGCAATACAACAGCGGATACTATGACTATGTGGATTTTATCCGCATAAGAATAAACATTGTCAACAGCAATCCTACTACTGCAATAATATTTGACGCTGTTGGAGGTACGGAAAGAGCGTCGATTGTCCAAGAGGCAGGTAGCACATTAGCAGCGCCGCCTGCGCCCACAAAGCCAGGTTATACCTTTGGCGGATGGTATAGGGACTATACATATCGCAACCAATACACCTTCAACAAAATGCCTTATGAAAATATAACTCTTTTTGCCAAGTGGATTGCCGCAGATTTAGAGGAGAATATTATAGGAAGGTATTACCTATACACCATCAACGAAAGAAAGGATTGGGGTGTAATAGAGTATCAGTATTATGACATAAAGAGTGACCGCACATATACAGAAGTTTTCAAGGCAATAGCTGACAATAGCTGTATAACAAATAACGGCACTTGGACTCTTAATGATGACGTATTAACATTTATATCCAACGGAACATATCAGGTTATAGCAGATGGAGAGCAACTTAAGGATTTGCCTGGGGAAAGTCCCTACTTTGTGTACAAAAGGCACAATCCTGTTGACATAACCGTGTCAGTATCCTTCAACAGCAACGGCGGAACTGCAGTCAATCCAATAACTGGCAAGCCTGGCGCCCAGCTTGCAGCGCCCACCGCTCCGACTAGAGACGGCTACCGGTTTGGAGGCTGGTATACCTCACCCAGCTTTGAAGTCAGGTATTCTTTCGGCACAATGCCTAACCGCAGCATTACGTTGTATGCGCTATGGACTGAAGCGAATTCGAGCCAAAATGTCAATTTGATATATGCATTCCACAGCAATTACAGCTACAATCCTAGCCTATACCACTTCGAATATTATCCTGGCGAAGCTTTTCCCTATGCGCATTTAGAATACTGGACATATAAGCCTTCAGGATATAATTTCTTAGGATATTTCACCGATTCGGATTGCACTCTTCCTCTGACATATGATGAAGTGCCCGACCATGATGTGTATATTTATATAAAACTACAGCCAATGACAGAGGCCGAAATGCTTGGTCGCTACTATAAGTCCGAAGAGGACCTCTACGGTTATCTGTACTATCACTATATCGAATTTTTGGCCGGTGGAGTTTTTAAGGTTGGATATAAGCGCAATGACCCCGACCTAGTTGTTGTAAGCGAAGGGACGTGGACTAGCAGAACCGTAAACGGTATAATTGTTTTTGATGTAGATCCTCCCAGCACTTCTTTCAACTTTGTTGCAAGCTTCTATGAAGATAAAGTCAGTTGCCCCAATTATGGCTCTGGCGGCACTTGGTATAAAGAACCATTCATTCGCGAATAAATATAATCCTCGGAGGCAAACTATGTTATTATTAGGATCTTTTGGCGTCATTATCGGAGTGTTAGCTGCAGTTATTGGTATTGTCGGTGTCATGGTTGCAGTAATTGTCGTTATGAATAATATTAAAAAGCAAAAAAATTCGCCGATTATATCGGTTGAAGCAAAGTTTCTTGGCGCAAAGGCAGAATCAAGAATTGTTAATCAAAACTTTTCCTCGGGTACAGTCGACAGCTATAACGGATACCATGTGACAACAAATTACATAGAATTTAAGCCAAAGCAAGGTAAAAAAATATCTTTCAAGGTAAAAAGCAAAATTGCCATTAAGTATAACGATGGAGACACTGGTATATTGACATATCAAGGTTATAAATTTGTTGATTTTTTAGTTAAAGAACCTAGTTTTAGCTCAAAAACACAAGCTGTCGAAAAAGGCAAAACCGTTTTGTTTTACGGCGAAGCGGAAGGGTTGGATTTGTCGGTGTCAAGCAAAGGAAGAATTAATTATACATTTACTGATTTAGAAAAATTGTATGAAAAGCTACCTCAAGACAACAGCGATTGGTTCTTCGTGTTAAAAAGGGATGACGGAGCCGAGTTAATGGTAGAAAGGCATGGCAATACTGATGTCTTGTGCACCAAAAATATTCGTCAAGAGGAAACAAAAAGTATCATAAGTTATGACCAATTACTAAAATTTATTAAACAATATTTTGATAAAGCTTTATGACTAATGTACGAAGCTATGATTGCATTATTATAGATAAAGATTGAGCACAGTCTTGTGAATTATATGTAAGTATTTTTGCAGCGATTTTGATCTACTTAATTAAAAAAAATCGTATAACATTAACTTTTATCGGTAGCTGTCGACTGCTATAACGGATATCTGTAATAACTAATTTTATGCACTTCGATCCAAAACAAAGTAAAAATATCTTTAAAGATAAAAGCAAAATTGCCATTAAGTTTAACGATGGAGACATTGTTATATTGGCATATCAAGGGTACAAATTTCTTTGCATTTAGTTAACCAAATTAGCTCCAGCGCAAAAACACAAACTCTAAAAAAAGCATAACTATTCTGTTTTACGGCGAAGAATAAGATTTAGCTATCGGCTTGCCCCGGCAACCCGACTTTACGCGCCGCGCCCTGACTCTCCGCCAATAAGACTCACAAAAAAGGAGCAAATATGCTCCCTTCATGTGTTTTTATTAGATTGAACGTAGAATTACCGCTTAAGCATATAATGCCTTACAGGAATTAACCCAAAAGAGGCAAAACATAGCTTACCTGCTCTTTATCATTATATCGGTACAAATTAGATTTATTGGTGGTTCCGGTAGTGATAACCGCAAATGTGCGCGTAGAATTGGGTAATTTTTTATCATCATCAACCCATGTTCCCGAGTTCAAATATGTTTTTCCGTTAAACTCAGTCTTTAAATACGGTACATGCGTATGTCCAAAAATAACCACATCTACATCTTCATCAGTATTTTTTAGGTACTGAGCGTTCGCCTGTTGATAGAAGTATTCCGATTCGATTGCTCCTAATGCGGCTTCAATAAAACTGTTTTTTACTTTTACGCCGTTTGCATTTTGGCGAGCATCCCATGTCCGTTGAATATTCTTAAACAATACTGGCGCGGAAATAGTTCCATCCGCCTGTAGGGCAGGATAAAAATCCAAATACGAATAGGTATCGTTGAAACCCGCTACGCGTATATCAAATATCTTTTCATCGAGCCCTTCATTTGGTGTTATATGCGCGGTGAGCTTTTTTAATATACTGTAATAAACATAAGCGCCATATTGATCTAAATCAGTTTTATCGGGAATGGTGGATATTACCGGCAGATTTCTTTCTAATATCGGATGACCTTCCAAAACCCAAGTCGCAGCATACCGCGCGTATATATATCCCGCGGGTAAAATTGTGTCATCATTACCGCAAAGTTCTTTATTCGAAAAGGCATCAGGCGCTGAAAAAGCATCATAACGGTGTCCGTGTTCGATTACAATTTCATTCCTATCGCCAGTATAATAGGCGCCGAGTCCTTTCGCATCTCTGGCTTGCACGATATTAGGGATTGCTGTTTGCAATACCTCTTCTTCTAATGTCATATCGTGGTTTCCCGGGACATAAACAAGCTTTATCCCCGAAGCGATTACATTGTTAAATTCATCTATTACGGCTTGATTGTTGGCAATAACACCCCTGTAAAATTCGTCTTCATCTGTGTATTGCGGATAATAAACGGGCAGATACCAAGTATCCAAAAAATCGCCGGCAATGACAAGTTCGCGTACATCTGAAGTTTTTTGCAATCGTTTTAAAAAGTTTATTAGCAGCGGGCGATTTTGCAAAGTCTCTGTATAAATGTCTTCTATACCAAGATGAAGATCACTTATAACTACAATTTTATCCCGAGTTGCGCCTGCTTCCCACAACGCTGTGACAATTTTTTCATTGTTATTTTGTTTGCATCCTATAGGAAACAAAAATAATGATAAAATCATAATTACAGCGAACATTAAAGTTATAATCTTTTGTTTCATAAGTACATTCTCCTAAAATAAATATATTGTTTTAATACAAGGGTTGTGGCTTTAATTGCTTTTTATAAGCGGTTTTCTGACAATATTATAGGCGGATTGTCAAGACAGATATTTACATATTTAATACTTAATATTCGGGTTGTCATTCTCCATATAAATAAATGTGCAATCAAATATTATGTTATCATCGTTTGAGCAATAAATATATCTGCATGAATACCGCTGGACATCTGCGTGAAATTTATACCCACTACAAGCAATTAGTCTATTAATGCTGTTAAAGTTAACAGTATTTTTTTGACTGATGTGATAATCTTTGTGCCAAAGCGTTATCTGCTTTCTGTCAGCGCTATCCCTCTTTGCGCCCTCTGCTCGGCTAGCTCTGCAGTTATCTTGTCTTTTTTTGCACCCACTATGTCATACCAGAATACCGGGATAGAGCACAACAGCAGGCTTATTCCAGGCACTATTGACACAAGGCTGAACATTGCAAAGCGTTTTGTCGTCGCAAGGTCGGTTGCCGCGCTCACTACTGCGCTGTTGAGCATCTGACTAGGGTCAAGATTGATGAGTATGTACATTACTACAATCATTGAGGTGGCGATTGCGTTGCCGAACTTATTGACAAAGGACTGACACGCAGAGCCCAATGCATTATCCCTGTGTCCGGTCTTCCATTCGAGATAGTCCAAGCTGTCTCCCACCATCGCATACGAAGTGATATTTAGCGACCCGAGAGGTATGCACTGAATAATTATAAACGGTATACATACATATATCAGCCACCCCGCCGCTGTGAATATTGACAGCGCACCCACTACGGTGGTTGCAATGCTTGCCGCAAAACCGGCAAGACAAGTTACGATTACGATCCTTCTGTAATTATATTTCTTGTAAAAAAATGGCATTAGTACCATTGCGCCGAACATTCCGATAGCAGAACAGATGGTGAATATCATAGTAACGGTGGATACGCTCGCCTTGATTGCGGCAACGCGCGCGGCCTCCTCGAGTCCTTCAAGAGACGGACCGATATAGAATGCGTATCTAGCTACATGCACCGCCGCCGCGTTCATCATATAGCGGCCGCTGCTAAGTATGCCCATTATTATGACTATAACCAGAGGCTTGCAGGTAAATATACGCTTAAGCGTGGACGGCTCGCTCTTGTCGCGTCTGGGCTTTGACGGTATAAGCACCCTCTCTTTGGCAAAAAAATACGAATTAACAAAAAGCGCCATACCGATAACTGAGCTCGCAATAGCCATAGCCATATAGATTTTTTTGTCCATCTCAATCCCGGTTGAGGAGGATATCAAAGGCATCAAAAACCCTAGAATAAAAAATAAACCCATCGGCACTACCGAACCAACACCGTTGAGCGTTCGCCCGAGGCTTATTGTGGTGGCCCTCTCAGCAGGGTTGGCAGTCATTACATTGGGCAGACTCCAAAAAGGCACATCGCTGACTGTATATATCATACCCCACCCTACATATATCAGCCCGGCATACAGCATTTTTTCACTGTTGCTTAATCCGTTCGGCGCAAAGAACATAAAGAATGTCAGCAGTAATATCGGCAATGCGGTAAACAAAATATAAGGCTTCATTTTGCCCCATTTTGTATTAACCTTATCGATAATCAAGCCCATTAGCGGGTCATTGATAGCATCCCATACGCGGGCAAGCAGCATTAATAGCAGCACGAACAGCAACGGAACCTGCAACACATTGATATAAAAGTCAGATATAAATCCAGACATGATGGAATACACCATACCCTGTCCCATTGCGCCTATCGAATACATCCACAGCTCTTTTTTGGGTATATATTTTTTTGTCTGCGGAGTTAATGCTATTGCTTCTGTATTGTGCATCATCACCTCAAT
>CAYTUT010000075.1:0-7688 GCA_964441295.1 uncultured Christensenellaceae bacterium
TAAATACCAAAAACGACATATTTATGGCGGTAAAGCAGCTATAGATAAAAAGCGCAAATAACGCTGCAATCGCCGCCAGAGAGGAAAAGAAGCTCACTTTCTTTGCAATCCTTTTGTCGCGGACTAAGGTATAGAGCAGTTTGCCGCCGTCAAGCGGCATGCAGGGCAAAACATTAATCAGCCCTATTGCGATGTTGGCTTTTACGAGAGAGAGTGTGTACGAATACAGTACTGGTATCAGCCACCAGGTAGCAACCGCAAAAAAAACAAAAAGAAAGTTAGCGGTGAACCCGGCTGAATAAATGCGCACAGCATCCTTTTCAGACACTCTGCCGCTGAGATTAAGCGCGGCGCCGTACGGCATTATGGTCATATCTCCAAGACTGTAGCCTCGCTCTGCCGCGGCTCTTGCATGCGCCGTTTCGTGGAGCAGTACTCCGAAAAGAGCGGACAGCAGGGCAAAAAAACCGCCGAACAGCGTCACCGCCACAGTGAATGCAAAAAATAATGGGTGTATTCTTATCCTCATCAATTAAGCGCAAAGGCGCTCTTGATTGTGTCAAGAATGACGCTCTGCACACCCAAAATATTGACAAGGAGCAATGCGCCGAAGAATACCAGAACGACCGCTACCTGAAACATAACCAGCGTCAGTATCTTCGAACCCTTTTTTTTGATTCTTTTTCTTATTATCGAATTATTTTCGTATCCTTCGCTGCGTATTTCTTTGATTCCAATATATTCCATAAAACCACCTCATGCCGATATCAATATTTATGCTGGAGCAGGCGTTTTAATACCCTGAAGCACATGCTTTCGCGCTTGCAATGCGGCAAAGTTGTGTGCTATAATAAATTATTATTATTTTTAATTTTATTAGGGAGAACTTATGTACTATATCGGCATAGACATTGGCGGGATGAGCATCAAATGCGGCATTGTGGACGGCGGAGGCAATATACTTAACAAAATGTCCGCCATAACACCTGTGGGCGATTTTGAGACTGCGATTGCAATTATTGCAAAACTTTGCAGGGACACTGCTGCTAATTACAATATTGCATGGGAAGATGTTGCCGCGATAGGTGCCGGCATACCCGGAACCACGCATAAGGGCGTGGTGTCTTTTGCGAGCAATCTGTCGTGGTACAATGTGCCCTTCGACGAGGCTCTTGCGAAGGCTACCGGCAAGCCTGTTTTTTCGGGCAACGATGCTAATTGCGCTTTGCTTGCCGAATGGCATTTTGGCAAGGCAAAAGGCTTGTCGGATGTCGCAATGGTTACCCTAGGCACGGGAATCGGCACGGCATTCATTATTGATAACCGGCTATTGTTAGGCAATATGTCTGCAGGCACTGAGGGCGGACACATTGTAATCAAGAGCAACGGCAGAGATTGTAATTGCGGCTTAAAAGATTGCTGGGAGGTATACGCCAGCACTACGGCGCTGATTAGGTCTACCGAGCAGGAGGCCGCCGCTAATCCCGATGGCGAGATAGCTTCAATAGCTATTGCCGATGGCGGAGTTACCGGCAAAACAATATTCCAGGCGATAAAAAAGGGCGACCGCCGCGCAAGAGAGCTTTTTGACGGATATGTGCAGGATGTGGCTATCGGCTTGATTAATCTTACCAACCTGCTCCGTCCCCAGCTAATACTTATCGGCGGCGGAATATCCAACGAGGAAGAATTATTAATAAGACCGCTAGAAAAAATAGTCAACGAAAAAGCATACGGGGGAAGATTTAATCCCTTTGTAAGAATCGAGAGGGCGGGTTTTGCCAACGATGCGGGGATAATTGGCGCGGCATGCCTCGCTATAGAATGATGACAAAAAGATTGGAGCAATTATTATTATCTGTAGACAAGCCAGCAAGGTACACGGGCGGAGAGTATAACACTCCCGATATGGATAAGACGGCGGTGAGCCGTTTTTGCATTTGTATGCCCGAGCTGTACGAAGTGGGCATGAGCAATCTCGGGCTGAAGATACTCTATCATCTGCTCAACTCTGACAAAAACACGGTATGCGAAAGATGCTTTGCGCCCGCGCTTGACTTTGCGGAGGTTCTTCGCGGCAACGGATTGCCGCTGATGAGTCTTGAGAGCAAGACCCCGTTGAAGCAATTCGATATTGTAGGATTTTCCGTTCAGTACGAATTACTGTATTCCAATATACTGTATATGCTCGACCTTGCTGGAATACCCTTCTACGCAAAGGACAGGGGAGAGGAGTACCCGTTGCTTATTGCGGGTGGTCCTGCCGCAGTCAACCCTGAGCCTTTCGCCGAATTTTTTGACGCAATAATTATCGGAGAGGGCGAGGAGGCTTTGCCTGAGTTTGTAAAGTTATTCAATCTTCATAAGACGAAGAAGTATTCTAAGGCAAAGTTTTTGAATGCCGCTTCGCGTATAGAGGGGGTATATGTACCCTCTGTCAACACTCCCGCCGACAGAAAAACAGTAAAAAAAGCGGTAGTCAGAGATTTTGACAAGGCATACTATCCGGTTGCGCAGCTTGTGCCCACAATAGAGGCAGTGCACGACAGGGCAATGGTTGAGCTGTACAGAGGATGCGCCAACGGCTGCAGGTTTTGTCAGGCGGGCTTCTATTACCGTCCAATACGCTACCGCAGCGCGGATACAGTGGTCAGACTGTGCGCGGATATTATGGACAAGACCGGATTCGACGAAATTTCGTTAGGGTCGTTAAGCACAGGCGACTATCCGCCGCTGCTTGAGGTAATACGCCGTTTGAAGCCATTGACTAAGGAAAGGAATGTCAATCTTGCCTTGCCATCACTTAGAATGGATTCGTTTAAGGGAGAGTTTTCGGAAGAGGCGCGCAAAAGTTCGCTTACATTTGCGCCTGAGGCAGGTACCGAAAGGCTGAGAAGGGTAATCAATAAGAACATTACTGACCAAGATATCGAAAATTCGATGAGGGAGGCTTTTCAGCAGGGATACGACAGCCTTAAATTGTATTTTATGATAGGTCTTCCTACCGAAACATACGAGGACTTGGACGGCATTGTCAGCACCGTCAAAAAAATCAAGTCAATATACGGAGAGGTCAGAAAAAAGGGCGGCCTCAACATTAGCGTGAGCTGCGCGGTGTTCGTGCCAAAACCCGTGACACCCTTTCAATGGGAAAAGCAGATAGACTTTGACGAGATGAAAAAAAGACAATATTATCTTAAGGATGCTTTACGAATTAAGGGAGTGGCATTCCATTACCACGACAGTACGACAAGCCTTCTTGAGGCTGTATTTGCACGCGGCGACCGCCGCCTTGCCAAAGTTATCGAAAGGGCGTACCAAAGCGGCGCCAAATTCGACGGATGGACAGAGCACTTTAAGTTCGATATATGGATCAAGGCATTCGAAGCCGAGGGAGTCGACCCTGAGGAATATACAAAAGAGAGGGATGCGGATACCGAATTGCCCTGGGAGTTTATCGATTGCGGTGTGAAAAGGCAGTTTTTGCTTGCGGAAAAGAGCAAGGCATATGATGCCGACAATACCCCGACATGCAACTTGAGGTGCAATGCTTGCGGTATGACGGTATACGGCGAATGCAACAGGTGCGCGCTATGATTACATTGAAATATCAAAAAAAGGGCGCTATGGCTTTCATCTCGCATATTGACCTGCTGAGGCATATTGTCCGTATTGTGCGCCGCACGGGCGTTAAGGTAAAATTTTCGGAGGGATTCAATCCGCATATGCAAATCAATCTTGGTGTTCCGCTGCCATTGGGCATCAACAGCGCCTCGGAATATGTGACGATCAACACAGAGGCGCAGGCTGATGAGTTTTTGGAGAAGTACAATAATGCCGCGCCCGAGGGATTAAAGGCTTTGGCGGCTTACCCTGTGGACAAAAATCCTAATCTTGCCGGCAGGGTTGTTGCAGCGGACTACAGCGTAAGACACCAAGGCGCGGCGCAATTCAAAGCCGAGATTGAAAATATCATCAATACGCGCGGATTTACGATACCATATCCCACAAAAAAGAATCCAAATGGAGAGAAAGATATCAGCTCCTTGCTGTACGGGCTCAAAGTATACGATGATTCTATCATCTTCTGTATCGCGGCGGGCAACGACACGCTCCGCGCCGATAGATTGGCGGAGGCATTGGCAGAGCGGTACGGCTTTGAGGTTGATTTGCCCGAGATTTGGCGGTACAACCAGTATGTCAGGGAAAAGGTGCTTTTGAATGTTGACGAATTGTTTTGCAAAGTCTAGAATAGGTGTCAAGGGTGACACTGTGAGGCAGATTGCCGTAGGATAACATTATTACTGACGGAGCATATGAAAATAATATACCTCGACAAAAATTTATATTGCACACGGGCGGCGTATGTTTGGAACGGCGAACTGTGGGGATTCAATGCTGAGGACAAGAGCATCAGCAGATATGTTTCTAATATTTATAAGGCAAAAATTGTCAGAGTCGTGTCCGGTCTGGAAGCAGTTTTTGTAGATTTGGGCAAGAGCAAGACGGGTTTTTTACCCGTTGCCGCTAAGGATATCGGCAATTACAAAGAGGGCGCATATCTAATGTGTCAGGTAAAGAGAGATTATTTTGGCAACAAGGACATGGCGGTTAAGGAGGATATCACATTAGCCGGAAATCTAGTTATATACCTGCCCGGCGGACAAGGAATCAATGTCAGTAAGAAGATAAGCGCCGAGCGTAAGGCGGAGCTTACCAAAGCGCTTTGCTTGGACAACGGAGAAGGCGGCGTGATACTGAGAACCGCCTCCGAAAAGATGGATACAGAACGTATAATTGAGGAGATTAATGAGCTCAAACAAAAATGGGCGGAAATCTCACTTGTGTACCGCAATATGAACGGAGCGGGTCTGGTGTACAAGGAATTAAGTCTATGCGACCGTATCAAGAGAGATGAAGCGCACGAAATCGACAAGATAATCACCAATGACTACGAAATATACAAAGAGTACGAGGGAAAGGCGGAGTTTTTTGACAAAGAATATGATTTGTTTGACTATTACGGGCTGAGCCGTGATATCGAGGACATCGCAAGCAAAAAAGTCGACTTGCCCAACGGCGGCTCGCTAATATTTGATTATAACGAAACCTGCACCTTTATCGATGTTAACACAAGCAAAAACCTGGGCAGAGATGATATCAAATCCACAATATTCGAGACCAACATTATAGCCGCGCGCGAAATTATACGCCAACTTGTGTTGCGCAACATCAGCGGCGCAATTCTTGTTGATTTTATCAGCATGAAGGAGAGCGAGCATAACGACGAACTGCTCGAGGCTATCAATTATTATTCAAAGCTTGATAAGGTCAGCACAACGGTGCTAGGCATGACCAGACTGGGACTTGTGGAGATGACCCGCCGCAAAACAGATCAGCAGAGGGATTCATTGCTGCTTGATTGCTGCAAAAGCTGCAACGGAACGGGAAAAGTATTTAAGGCGGCGTATATTCTGTGCAAGGCATTGGGCAAAATGATAGACCTTCACCGTGAGAACAATCCCAAGCGTTTTACAGTATTGCTGTCCTCTAGACTTTACGAAGCGGCAATCAGCACGACATTTTTAGACGAATGCAAAAGGCGGTTTCCCAATGCTGAAATATGTATTGTGCTTGATGAGATGTTGTACAATACAGACTACCGCGTACAAATATAGCCTAATGCTTGCGCGAAAACATTGTGCTGCATATAATATATAATTTTAAGGCGGCTTATACAAGTAAGCGCAGGGGTAAAAGTGAGCGAGAAAAAGAAAGCGCCTCCAAAGAGGAATACAAATACGGTCAAAAAGACGCAAAAGGGGGCTAATGGCAAGAATACCGGCTCCAATGTCAGCGTGACAGTGACCAAAAAAAGTGTAAAAAAAGCGGTAGCAATCGCAAAGAGAAATAAGACCGCGGTAATAGCTGTTGCCGTAGTTGCGGTGCTGATTGCAGTCGTTATTATTGCATTATACCTAGGCGGATACCTTAACCCATTGATTGCGTATATCAATGAGAAGATAGAGGCGGCAGGCGGCAATAACAACAACGACAATAACAATACCGGCAATAACGGTTTTACTCCCGCGGCAGGCGATTTGCGCATTAATTTTATTGATGTAGGTCAGGGCGATGCGATACTCATCGAACTGCCGGACGGCAAGACAATCTTAATCGACGGCGGCGACAGGCTCAACAGCGTAAGGGACTCTGTGCTTGCCTATCTTGGCGAAAGAGCCGTCAACACCCTCAACTATGCGGTGCTGACACATACTGACGCGGACCATTGCGGCTCGCTGGACGACGCACTAACGGCGGTTGAGAATATAGAGAAAGTTTATTTTCCAAAGATAAAGACAAGCGACGCCACGATAAACAGTCAAATAGGCTTAGCGGATAGCGCTGTTGCCACCATTACCACCAACGCATACAGGGATTTTGTGGCGGCAATACTCGCGTCCTCGTACTTGGACGGGGATACCCGTAAAGCAACAGAATACGCTTTTTTGCTCGACGAGATAGTAATAGACGGGGGCAACTACCGTTTTACAATGTATTGCGTCAATTCGCAGTACTATGATAACATGAGTGCCAGCAACTCCAAGGCAATCAACGATGTTTCGCCTATTGCCGTACTCGAATATGCAGGAAGAAAAGTGATATTCACAGGGGATGCCAACAAGTCCCATTATCCTACGAGCGCCGAAAAACGCTTTATGGACAGCCTCGGCGCTAAAGGTTTTTCGGAAAGCTATGACAGCGACATTCTCAAGGTCGCGCATCACGGCGGCAAGGATTCCAGCGGAGCGGATTTTCTTGATTTTGTCAGAGTTGAATACGCAGTAATCAGCGTGGGAGAGCGGTCGGGAAGCAATTCTACAGGCGATTACAGCGGATTTGTGACCGCCGAATATTATAATTCGGGCTACACGCTGACCACAAGAGGCAACGGAGCATACGACCATCCGCATAGGGAGGTGGCAGGAATACCTGCCGCAAGCGGCGAAGGAAGGCTTGCTTCGGCGGGAGTGCAGGAGCTTTATCGTACCGACTTGCACGGCGATACGGTCGTTGCAATATCCGAGGAGGGCGGTATCAGTGTGGTCAGTGCCAAAAGCGCTTCGGTCGACGCGGGGGTCATTGTCTTTGTGACGGTGTCCGTGAGAGAGTCGGGTGTGCTTAACGGGCAATTTTTGATATACTATGAGGAGAGGTTAAGAGCATTTTGAGATCTAACATTTCGCTGATAGGGGTTATGCCCGAATACAATAACAGAGCCGCGCGCGTCTTGGCGGACAAGCTTGATGCGTACTATTTAGACGGAATGGAGTACATAATATACGAGCTTACCTATCCGGTTGACCAATATATCAGTGATTTTGGCAAGGCGCTCTACGAAACTAACGAGCAAAAAGCCATTAAGGCGCTTGAAGATTATGAAAACACAATAATAGTGGTGCCGATGTCGGTAGTCGAGAAGAAGCACTTGCTCTCGCATCTAAAAACGCATAGCTGGATTGTATTGCTGACAGCAAATATCAATTCGCTGCGCCAAAGACAGGGCGGCGATTACTTCTATCAGCAGGAGCTGGCATCATACGCGGATATAAGCATTGACGCCACGGGAATGACTGCGGAGAAATGCGCTAAAGAGATAATGAAAAAATTCGTAAAGATTATGGAGG
>CAYTUT010000076.1:0-7664 GCA_964441295.1 uncultured Christensenellaceae bacterium
GCGGGATATATGATATATCCAAAATCCAATTTTTCACTCGAATTCTTTAACAAAAAAGAAAACTTTGCAGAATTGAAAGAAGTACTTATTCAAGGGAACACGCCGCTTTACAGAATAATCAGAAAGGCCAAAACGGCAAGCTACTCGAAATTTTTGGTAACTGACAAAAAGGGCTCCGTAATCGGCACAATAGAAGAAAGCGCCCTGCCCGCTCTCAGCGCAAAATTTCCCGCCGATACCAGCGCGCACTCTCTGCTCAAAAACGCAGCTAAATAACTGCTTTAGTCTATTTTTCGCTCTTGCAGTTGTTGTATACTCTAAAAGCCTTCGCGGACACCGAAAGACTGTATATCCCTGTCGTTTCAGTCTCAATCTTGACATTTACCGAGGCGGGATTAATCTCAAAGAAGTTCGATAATGCTTCGTATATATCGCTTTTTAGCACGGCTATTATATTCTCAGGAGCGTCAATCCGATCCCTCAGCAGCACATTCTTCAGCCTATCCTCAGTGATTTTGGCAGCGCGCATAATTCACCTCCAATATTTTTGACAGTCTATATTTTTGACAGTTTTCTACGCAATTTTCCCACCAAGCCCCGGTACTTCGCTGTGGCATCATATATCCTGCCGACACCGCATTCGACGTAGTTGGCTAGCATTACTATCGCTTGATGGTGTGCGCTGATTGCCGGCGCGCCCCCGCACATTAACAGCGCGCAATCATCCTCTGGAACACATGCCGAAACCTTGATATGCAACAGTCTTGCTATCTCTCCCACCGAGAGCATCTCGCCATCCAACACCAAATCGCCCCTCACCCTATTGACCACAAGCGAGACATTTTTTATCTTGTAGCTGTCAATCAACCCTATCACCTTGTCGGCGTCACGCAATGCGGAAATCGACGGCGTCGTGACTATCAACGCCTCGTTGGATGCCGATACCGCACGGTGAAACCCCTCGTCAACACCGGCGGGACAATCAATCAAAACATAGTCGTTTGCTTCTTTGAGCGAAAGCACTATTTCTTTGAAGTCTTTTGCGGATATGCCGCCCGAGCGGATAGCGTGCGATGACGGCAAAATATACAGGTTTTCTGTATAAGGGTCTTTAACGAGCGCCTGCATAAGCCTGCATTTTCCCGACACTACATCGGATATGTCATACACAACACTGCTTTCTATACCCAATGTCAAGTCCAAATTGTTGAGAGTAATGTCCGCATCCACCAGTACGACCTTTGCGCCCATCTTAGCCAGCGCTATGCCCAGCGAAGCGCATACCGTTGTTTTGCCCACGCCTCCCTTTCCGGATGTGATTACTATGCTTCTGCCCATACATTTATCGTTTCAATACGCAAGCCACGGCGGCTTCGGTCATTTAACATCGCAAAATATCTTCCCATACAAAAAAATTATACACTGCGCACAGTGTATAATTTTGATTTATCTTTATTGATTATGCTAAAAGCTGTCGATTAATATTGAATTTTTTGCTCGATATATGCCGCAAGCTCGTCAACTGATATCCTGATTTGCTGCATCGAATCCCTCTCCCTTACGGTAACCGTGTTTTGTTCTATCGTATCAAAGTCTATAGTTACGCAGTACGGAGTGCCGATTTCGTCCTGACGCCTGTATCTTTTGCCAATACTGCCGGTCTCATCGTAAGAGGTGCTAAATTTTTTGGCAAGCATCTTATAAATTTCATCTGCTTTCTCGGACAATTTTTTCTGCAAGGGCAATACTGCCACCTTATAGGGAGCAAGCGCCGGATGCAATCTCAGCACAACGCGCGTCTCGCCCTCAAGCTCTTCCTCGTCATACGCATTGCAAAGGAATGCTAATACCACGCGGTCTGCGCCAAGTGACGGCTCTATACAGTACGGTACATATCTCTCGTTGGTGACGGGATCAAGATAATCCATGCTCTCGCCGCTCTCCTTTGCGTGCGCCTTGAGGTCAAAGTCGGTACGGTCTGCAATACCCCACAGCTCGCCCCACCCGAACGGAAAGAGGAATTCGAAGTCTGTGGTTGCGTTGGAATAGTGAGACAGCTCTTCCTTATCGTGGTCGCGCAGCTTGAGATTCTCCTCCTTTATACCAAGCCCGAGCAGCCATTCGTTGCAAAACTTCTTCCAGTATGCGAACCACTCGAGGTCTGTACCGGGAGCGCAGAAGAATTCCAGCTCCATCTGCTCAAATTCGCGGGTGCGGAAGGTGAAGTTGCCCGGAGTTATTTCATTACGGAAGCTTTTGCCGATTTGCGCAATGCCGAAAGGCACCTTCATACGGCTTGTCCGCTGAACATTCTTGAAGTTGACAAAGATTCCTTGCGCGGTCTCGGGACGAAGGTACACTGTACTTGCGGAGTCCTCGGTAACTCCCTGAAAGGTCTTAAACATAAGATTGAACTTTCTGACACCGGTAAACTCGGCATTGCCGCATACCGGGCATTTTATCGCCTTTTCTTTGATAAATTGCTCCATCTGCTCATTGGTCCAACCTGCGATACTTAACTTCTCATCCTTTTTCTTGAGATATTCTTCGATAAGATTATCCGCGCGATGACGCGCTTTGCAGGACTTGCAGTCCATCAATGGGTCGGAGAATCCGCCAATATGCCCGCTCGCCACCCACACAGTAGGATTCATCAGTATCGCGCAGTCCACACCCACATTGAGTGGTGATTCTTGCACGAATTTTTTCCACCATGCCCGCTTGACATTATTCTTCAGCTCTACTCCCAACGGGCCGTAATCCCAAGTATTCGCCAAGCCGCCATATATTTCGCTGCCTGAAAAAATAAAACCTCTGCTTTTGCACAAGGCAACGAGTTTTTCCATTGTCAATACTCTACTGCTAGCCATAACTACCTCAATAAAAAAAGATATGCTAATGATATTACTTAAGGCAATATTTGTCAAGCGAAGTAACACTTTTCGTTGTTAGTGCGTATTGTGAATTAAGAAACTATTCTTAAACCGACAATTAAAAAAACGGAGGTATACATATATGACAAATTTATTCGGTTGCTGTGACAACTCCTTGTGGCTTATCCTTTTGCTTTGCTGTTGTTGCGGTAATGGCTGCAATAGCAACTGTATTTGCGATATTCTGCCTTTACTCCTTATTCTGCAATGCTGCGGCGGATGCGGCGGCGTTGCCGGCACTAATGCTTGCGGCGGCTTCGGCTCATGCAAATAAAAAGCTAATGGGGGCTTGACCGCTCCCATTAACCTCAATTATTCCGTATAATGCTTTCACATCACTGCATTTAGTTACATAAGAGCCACTAATCAAAATCCACCGTACCAACGGTGGATTTTGATTGCTTATATCATTTTTATTTTGAACGACCAGCACAACCCGATAAGTATCGAACTAACCGATAATATAGCAATGAAGGGCATCCTTGGCGGACGCTCAAAGTTTACTGCTCCCCTCTTAAACGCTTATATGTTTTGCTGTCGATGTTATATGTCTCGTTAGGCAATGTGTTGTACATTCCGTTTTTGTCCCGCTGATTGAGCACATACGCGTAATTTTCGGGTACGATTCCAAGGCTTCTGATAATCGGGTTTTGCATTATAGGCATTCCCGAAATATCCATCCGCTTCATCCAATACTTATCCTCGTCCATATACACATTAATACCGTCATCGACGAAGCTTTCCGGATTAAGTTGGGGATTTGCATCGTACCACAGCCCCAGCACTAAGAAGCCCAGGTTAACATAATTACTGCCCTCATGATAATACATTATGTCCGAATTGACCTTGAGCGTAAATACCGTTCTCAAAAAGTCTGACAGCATATTGTTAATCTGATATACAAGGGCATTGAAGCTGGGATTATCAGGCACGCTAGGCAGCATATCCATGCGGATTTCGTCAACTTTCTTCCAGTTATACATGTAATTATCGCCTTCAAATGTGAATTTACTAGGCTTCAGCTTGTAATTCTTTTTGAATTCTACTACCTTGTTAAGCTCTCCGAGCACAACCCCTACGGGCGCTATGGTATTAGAAAAAATACAGTTCTTAACAATAATATCCGCTGCGTCCTTTTCGCAGAACTGTATGGTTATTGCAGTAGCCGAGTTGTTACGGAAAATACATCCTTCAACCAAAATATCTCCCGCTGTAAAATCAAGATGCGAGTAAGCGTACTGGAACAAACAGTATTTGAAGCTCAGATTAAAGGTCTGCCCCGCAATGCGCGCGCCTTCAATAGCCACGGGCCCACCGCCCTTCTCCACAAGCGCCGTAAAGGCTTCTTTCGAATCATCGGAGGTAGGCTTGTATGCCTGCACATTCAAGTTTTCTATGATTATATCCGCATTTGCCGCATAGGAGTTCTCACCCTGTCCCAAATCCCAGTAAAATAGTCTGCTCTTGGGCGAATCGCTATAGAATTGACCGTCCAACTTGTGACCATTGCCGTATATGCTGTTGCCAAAATTGGTGTAAGGAACGCCACCCTCGGTAGCGGAAGGCATATATACATCGGTATGCAAAACTACCGCATGCTCGGTCTCTCCTATAACTTTGTGCATATCGTTATACGGCGCGTAGCTTGGTCTAACACCGTTATCCTCGTCAAATATGTTAATCAGCCCCATTCCGATGTTGACACCCTTGACCACATTGAAAGTATAGCTTGCTATTGCGCTGATTGTGCTGAATACCGGAGTTGCGGTAATAGTTACAGGCTGTCCTATGCCGCTCTCGGCAAAAATAACTTTGCCGCTAGCGTCCACTGTCGCCCTTGAAATGTCACTGCTTCTAAACTCGAATATCCGCGCAGCGCCGCTAGGATAAACAGAGGCAATGCCTAGAGTAACACCGTCTGTAATCTCCCCGTCAACCATTGTCATTGTGCCCATAACCTTGCTTTGTGCCAAGCCGACATTGTCGCTATTAATATTTTGGTCAAGGCGGAAATATGTTACAGGTGTAAGTACGCTCACATTGACCGTTGCATCTACGCAGCCGGCAGCGCGCGCTGTTATCTCGACTTCTCCGCTTATTCCGCCCGTATACAGCCTGCCGCCTACCACATTGACTATGGCATTGTTGCTGCTAAGCCATTCTATGGTCGGACTGCTTCCGAGCGCGGTAGCAGCCTTAAGCGTAATGTTAGCCGAATTGGTGGCAATGTAATTGCCTTTCGCCCACATTCCGGCTTGGAGCGCGTCAAGATTCTCAATTAGTATCTTTTCGGTGAGCAGCCTCTCAACGGTAATTACAGCGCTGTCTCCGCCCTTAGTGACAGTCACCTCCGCAACGCCTTGCGTACTTACGAGGGTGCCGCTGAGAGTGCCTCCTTGGACAGACAAGCTGTAGCCGGATGCGGCGATGTATGCGGCAATGTCAACTGAGTTGCTCTCGGTGTACACGGCGGACTGCTTAACGAGCGCCTCGCCGGCAACGGTAATGGTAATACTTTTGCTCACCTCTCCATAGGCATTACCAGCGCTTGCAGTAATTGTCGCAGAGCCCGCGGCTAACGCTGTTATCACACCGTTAGCATCCACTTTAACCGCATTGGTATTGCTGCTGCTCCACATGACCTTATTGGTGCCCAAAGCGCCTGCGGGGCTTACTGCACCCTCCAGTTGCAGCCTTTCGTAACGCTTTACTGCAATATCACCCTCGTCAAATCTGCCGTATGATAGTATGCGGATATTGCGCAGCGCGTTGCCGCCAATATACAGCGTGCAGGTTGCCCGAGCGTTATTGTTGGTAACCGACATTGCGGTTATATCCACACTGCCGTAATTTTTGATGGTAACTTTGCCGTCAAAGACCTCGGCTATCTCGGTATCAGAGCTTGTCCAAATCATTGCTGTATTGATAGCGACTCTGGGAAAATATTCAACCCCGAGGTTGAATGTCCGGCTGGTGTAATCCTCAAGCTTGATCTCATAGGATGCCGAGGCGACACCTGCGTGCGTCAGCATAATAGTCTCCACATCCAAAGCGACAGCCGAGGATATTATTATGCCCGAGACATTGATTACGAGTATGACAATGACCGGTATTATCAATAATACAGATAATATTATTTTTTTCATTCTGTGCTTATTATCTCCCGTGCAATCTGGCTATGGTAATAGCGTTAAGTTCGTATGTTTCGTCCGGCATAGTGGAATATCCGTCCTTTGTCCCCTTTGGCAGCACCACATTCATAGGACTGTCAATCAGTCTTATTCCGTACAAATTGAGTACTCCCTTGATAATCGGGTTGCCTGTAAGGTTGGTATCAATATACAAAGACTCGAGTCTGACCTTGGCCGAATCACCGATGACACTGATGCCTTGGTAATAGCGATGCTCTTCAGGCGGATTAAATTCGGCGTAGTTAGGAACCCATAAAGGTATCAGCATAAATCCAAAATTGATGTACTCACCCTTAAGATTCTTATACAGCAAGCCCTCGTTGCGCTCGTCCTTAATCGCCAGCTTTACCCACTCCGCCATGTTGCGGTTAAGGGTATCATATAGCGCAAGCTGCTCAGTATAAGCAATATTATTAGTCGGTATAATATCCAACCTAAAAGAATCATCCAGCTTTTTCCAGTTGTATATGTAATTATCGCCCTCCATGCGCAAGGTAAAATACTTTGTGCCGCCGCGAGTGTTTTTATCCGAAAGGAATTCGCCGCACGTGGTTATCATTGAGGGCGCTATACTGTTGGAGAAAATACAATTTTTGACTGTCAAATCCGACGCATTATCCTTGCCTGTCTGCATAACGATTGCAGGTCCCGCAGTATTGCGGAAGATACAGCCGTCAAGTATTGTTTTACCGCCGGACAGCTCCATATGACTGTATGCGTACTGGAACAAGCAAAAACGGAAGATATAAGTTATCCCCTCGAGGTGCTCCTCGCTTGCCGACTTGTACCACGGCATGCCGCCCTTGTTGGCAAGCTCTCTGAATGCAGCTACCGACTCTTCGGATATAGGAGCATAGGACTGCACCGAAAGATTCTCCACAACTATTTCCAAGGGTCTTTTTTCATTGAACAAACCGTTGGTAGTACTGCCGAACATACGGGTGGTGAATGTCCTTGAGTGCAGCTGTCCGTCCAGCTTGTATCCGTTGCCAAATATCGAACGCGACAGCGGCACCTGATGCTCTCCCCAAGGATTCTCGGGATAATAAACATTTGTATGAAGCACCACTGCTGAGGTGTCGCCGTTGGTCACATAATCCGCTTTGTACTCAGATGTGATATACATGAGGTCATTAAAGGGCTGAAAACTAGGCAGGATATCGTTGTCCTTATCGTATATATTGGCTCCGTATCCCACGCCGATATTTATGCCGTCAACTACATTGAATGTGTAGCTTTCGCGCGCAAAATGGGGCGAATAACGAGCCTTCACGCTTATCGTGACAGTCTTGCCTATTGCAGCGCGGCTAAAGGTGACAACTCCTTTCTCATCTACGGAGGCATATTCGTCGTTAGAGCTGACATAATCAAACATTCCCTCATAATCCGGCATGCCGAGCACATTAGGATAGGTTGACTTGATGTTAACTCTTAATTGACTCGTAATCTCCCCGTTACTGTATGTATATACGCCAAACACTCTCCGCTCAGCCAAACCGCTTTTGTCCTCTTTTGAGTCATACTCCAGACGAATATAATT
>CAYTUT010000077.1:0-7625 GCA_964441295.1 uncultured Christensenellaceae bacterium
GAGCGGTGAGATGCACGGGCTGATCCGTGTGCGCCAGTTTACGCTTTCGGACGGTCATCTTATATGCACGCCAGAGCAGATAGAAGAGGAGTTTAAGAGATGCTTGGAGCTTTCGTACTACTTTCTGGACTGTCTGGGAATACGCGATATGGTCACTTTCAGGTTTTCCAAGTGGGACCCGGAGCATACCGAAAAGTATATCAATAATCCCGAGGCATGGGACAAAACTCAAAGCCTGCTCCGAAAGATGCTGATAGATTTGGGCATTAATTTTGTCGAGGCTAAGGGCGAGGCGGCTTTTTACGGGCCAAAGCTGGATATACAATCCAAAAATGTGCACGGCAAAGAGGATACGATAATAACATTGCAGATAGACTTCAACTCGGCTGAGCTGTTCGGTATGAGTTATATTGACGAAAAAGGCGAGAAGAAGACGCCTTACATTATTCACCGCAGTTCAATCGGCTGCTATGAAAGAACGCTCGCAATGATAATCGAAAAGTATGCAGGGGCATTGCCCTTGTGGATAAGTCCCGTACAAGCAGTGGTAATCAGCCTGACGGAAAGAACGGCACCCGACGCTAAGGCTCTCGCGGACAGATTTGTCCAAATGGGTATACGCGCCGAAGCAGATGTACGCGATGAAAAGGTGGGCAAAAAAATCCGCGAAGCTCAGCTTGCCAAGATACCGTACATGGTGATTATCGGCGACAAGGAGAAGGAAACGGGAGTAATCGCTCTGCGTTCGCGTTCTGAGGGTGACCTTGGGACGACGACTGTAGAAGAGTTTGTCGCGCGAGTCACGAGAGAGGTGCAAAACAAGAAGTAAAGCACATGCCGCCGCACGCCGCGCGCCTTGACGCTTCGCGGCTGCGGGACGGGCGCGCAAAAGTCTAGGCGTAAAGGCCGTTCGCAATATGTGCGCTAATACACAAAATTCGACTTAACTGCTAATGGTTGCCGAGAGTATTCGCGCTAAGATGGGCTGAGTATTAAATAAATGCTTAAATTCCGTTGACATCCGTCTTTATTATTGGTAACATTATCATTAAGTAGAAGTTTCTCACCTAAAGTATTCTGTTATTTTGGGTTCTGGATGTTTAATCATTTGGTTTGGGCAGCTTTTGCTGTCCAAATTTTTTTTAGGAGGGTATGCTTATCAAAGAATATCAGATTAATGAACAGATTCGTGACCGTGAGGTGAAAGTAATTGATGCCGAAGGCAAACTGTTAGGTACAATGACCGCAAGGGATGCTATTCATATAGCGGAGATGGCGGGTATGGACCTTGTGAAGATAGCCCCCAACTCAGTGCCTCCCACCTGCAAGCTGTTGAATTATGACAAATTCCGTTTTGAGAATGTCAAAAAGGAAAAAGAAGCAAAGAAGAATCAAAAGATAATCAAGCTCAAAGAGGTTCAGTTGTCTATTGTGATAGATGTAGGGGACATGAAAGTCAAGGCAAAGCGGGCAAACGAGTTCATAGCTGACGGCGACAAAGTTAAGGTAGTCATACGTATGAGAGGCAGGCAAAACAAGAGACCCGAGCTTGCGCACAAGATACTTAACGAGTTCTTTGAGATGATGGAGAACACCATTATAGAGCAGGCCCCCACACTTGAGGGCAATACAATAAAAATGCTGCTAGCACCAGCTAAAAAATAAGTAATAATCAATATCGGAGGACAACATAATGCCAAAAATGAAGTCGCACAGTGGTGCAGGAAAAAGATTCCGTGTAACAAAGAACGGATTAGTAAAAAGGGCAAAGATGGGCAAAAACCATATTTTGACCAAGAAAGATACGAAGAGAAAGCGCGGACTGAGAGCGGGCGGTTATGTCGACGAGACATTCGCAGCTACAATCAGAACGATGTTGCCTAAATAAGGAGGACTGGAAGATGAGAATTAAAAGAGGCGTTAACGCTGTTAAAAAGCGCAGGACAATATTAAAGCTGGCAAAGGGATATTGGGGCAGCAAGAGCAAGCTGTACAGAGTCGCCCGCGAAGCCGTGATGAAATCCCAGATGTATGCATACATTGGCAGAAAGCGCAGAAAGAGAGATTTCAGGAGCCTTTGGATTGCAAGAATCAATGCCGCGGCAAGACAAAACGGACTGTCCTACAACAAGTTTATGTTCGGCCTCAAGAAGAGCGAAATAGAGCTCAACCGCAAGGTTTTGGCGGATATCGCAGTCAATGACTCGACAGCATTTTCCGCGCTCTGTGAAAGGGCTAAGGCTGCTCTTTAATCGGTTAAATTAAGATTACTAATGCCGCTTGCGGATGTCTTGCATTGTGCCAAGATATTTGCGGCGGCATTAATCATATATGCGGGGTAAAGATGGTAATTGACAGTAGCGCTAACAAAAAGGTGCAGTTTTTGAGAAAGCTTGCCGACCGCAGCGAAAGACGCGCCGCGGGTTGTTTTATAGTTGAGGGGCAAAACATTCTCAAAGACCTGCCGCCTGAAATAAGGCCGCATTCGGTTTTTGTAGCCCAATCAAAGGCTGATGAGCTGATGGATTTTGCAGTAACTTTCGGGTGTTCGGTAACAATTTTGTCCGACCGTATATTCAACTCGGTCAGCGACACGGTGACGCCTGCGGGGATTCTTGCCGTTATGCCTATACCCCAAAGCGGCGGCATGACACGGCTTGCCGAGAGGGTTTTAGTCCTTGACAGGATAGCTGATGCGGGCAATCTGGGCACCATAATACGCACGGCGGCGGCGTTTGGATACCGTGATTTGCTATTGATTAATTGTGCGGATGCGTATTCGGGCAAAGCGGTGCGGTCCAGTATGGGCGGAATATTTAGAACCCGCATAATCGAGGCGGATTATGAGGGCTTTTCAAAGGCTGTCAATCATCCCGTCTATATTCTTGATATGGCGGGCGAGGATATCAGTAAGGCAGATGCAAAGGGGCGTTTTGCGCTGGTTATCGGCAGTGAAGCGCACGGAGTTTCGGACTTTTTTCGAAGTGTCAGGCAAAAATCGCTGGCTATACCCATGGAAGGCGATATGGAATCCCTTAATGCGGCGGTATCGGCGGCGATAGCGATGTACGAACTGTCAAAATAGTACGCGCATAATGCTAATCAAGCCAAGCGGCGCCGCAATGCGCGCATAATACATGTGCGTTGTTGATAAATTAATTATAAATATTGCCAAACTCTTTATAAGTGCCATACTTTTGTGGTAAAATTATTTTTAGGACTGTTTTACGGAGGTAATTATGTCAGGTCATAGCAAATGGGCGAATATCAAAAACAGAAAAGCAAAGGGCGACGCGCAAAGAGCCAATGCCTTTACCAAAATCGGCAGGGAAATTGCAATAGCCGTTAAGCAGGGCGGGCCCAATCCCGACAGCAATTCGAGACTGCGTGACGCAATCGCCAACGCAAAGGCCAGCAATATGCCCAACGATAATATAAAAAGAAGCATTGATAAGGCTTCGGGCGCGCTCAGCAGTGTCAACTATGAAGAGATTACATATGAGGGATACGGCGCAGGCGGCGTTGCGATGATTGTTGAGACGCTGACTGACAATAAAACCCGTACAGTAGGCGACCTCAGGCATTATTTTGACAAGCACGGCGGGGCGCTTGGCACCTCAGGCTGCGTGTCCTTTATGTTCAACAAAAAAGGTGTGATAATCATCGACGGCGATAAGCTTGACGAAGATGATTTTATGATGATGGCAATCGATGCCGGAGCAGACGATGTTGTGTCAGGCGACGGTGTATTCGAGGTATATACTTTGCCCAACGATTTTTCCGCAGTGCGCGAAGCGCTCGAGAAAAAGGGGCTGACTATTCTGTCAAGCGGCATTGAGATGCTGCCTGTCAACACTGTGACTCCCGATGCGGACACCGCGGCAAAGATAATCAAGCTGATTAATATAATCGAAGACAACGACGATGTGCAGAAGGTGTTTCACAACGCTAATCTTCCCGAGGAAGAGGAGGAAGAGTAATGAGCAAGGTTGTCGAGTGCTGCAAGGATGCGAGAGATTCGGCATTCAGGCTTGCTAAGACGGGTCTCGAAACCCGTAACGCAATGCTGTCTACTATGGCAGAGGCGATAATTTCGGCTCAATCCGACATACTTGCAGCGAACGTCTTAGACCTTGCCGAGGCGGAAGGCGTCGGCAGAGACAAGTCTTTTTTGGACAGACTTGCGCTGAGCGGCGCGCGCGTCAAGGATATGGCGGACGGGGTTGCGGCTGTTGCCAAACTGCCCGACCCTATAGGCGCCGTGACCGATAGCTGGCAGCTTGCCAACGGATTAAGACTGAAAAAGATTAGAGTGCCAATCGGCAGTATAGCAATAATATATGAGGCGCGGCCCAATGTGACTGCCGACGCGGCAGCGCTTTGCATCAAGTCGGGCAACGCTGTCGTACTGAAGGGCAGCCGAGAAGCCCACAACAGCAATATGGCGATATTTAAGGCTATGAAAGACGCTTTGGCAAAGAAGGGCTTTGATTATCGCGCTTTGCAGATTATTGACGATAGATCAAGAGAAAGTACTGCAGAACTGTTGAAACAGGGCGCATATATCGATTTGGTTATCCCAAGAGGCGGCGACCAGCTGAAGCATTATGTTTTGGATAATGCCAACATGCCTGTAATCGCTTCGGCGGGAGGCAACTGCCATACTTATGTTGAGAAGACAGCCGATTTGGATATGGCGTTGAAGGTGCTCTACAATGCAAAACTCAGCAGACCTTCGACATGCAACGCCTGCGAACAGCTGTTGGTAGACCGGGCTGTTGCCGCGCCGTTTTTGACAAAGGCGCTGCCTAAGCTCGTGCTTGCAGGGGTGGAAATCCGCGGCTGCAGAGAGACGCTGGCGATATATCCTTCAGCCACATCAGCAACCGAGCAGGATTATTATACAGAACACAATGGATATGTTCTCTCAGTCAAGGTGCTTGACGGCGCGGAGCAGGCAGTAGAATGGATTAACGAGCACGGCACAAAACATTCGGAGGCTATAATAACCTCGGACGATGCTGCCGCGCAAATCTTTGCCAAGGGAGTAGACGCGGCATGCGTCTATGTCAACGCGTCCACGCGCTTTACTGACGGATTCCAATTCGGTTTTGGGGCAGAAATGGGTATAAGCACGCAAAAACTGCATGCTAGAGGACCTTTGGGACTGCTGCAGCTCACCAGCGAAAAATACATAATCGAGGGTGAGGGGCAAGTGCGCGAATAATGGTTGTGCTAGGGATTGACCCGGGTCTTGAGACCGTGGGGTACGGAGTAATCAATGCCGAGCGGGGAGATGTTGCGCTGATTGATTACGGCATCGTTAAGACGCCGAGGAATATAAGCGTGCCGGAGAGGCTCAAGCTCATATCAGACGGCATAGCGATGCTTATTGACAGGCATAAGCCCGAAGAAATAGCTATAGAGGAGCTTTTCTTCTGCAGTAACCGCAAGACGGCGATTACAGTAGCCGAGGCGAGGGGCGCGATATTGCTGACCGCGGTTAATAGATGCGCTAAGCTCTTTGAGTACACACCCAACCAGATTAAACAGGCGGTAACAGGATGGGGAGGCGCGGACAAGCCTCAGGTACAGCAAATGGTTAGAGTGTTGTTGAAGCTGAAAGAGATACCCAAGCCCGATGACGCCGCGGATGCGCTCGCCGTTGCGATTACTCATGCGCAAACAAGCAGAATGACAGGTCTATTCAAGATATAAGGAGATAAGATGTACGCTTATATTACCGGAAAATTGGTAACGATATCGGAGGGTTATGTTGTTGTGGACAACGGCGGCATAGGCTACCAAATCAACATTTCCAATAATACGCTTGCCGAACTGCCAAAGCTAGGGAGCGAAGCAAAAATTTTTATTTTTCAACAGATAAAAGAGGACGAACACAGCCTTTACGGTTTTTCCACCGAGGCGGAGAAGCAAATGTTTTTGCGTCTTATCACGATATCCGGAGTAGGGCCAAAAATGGCGATAGGCATACTTTCGGGAGCGTCTATCAAAACATTGTCCATGTCCATCTTGTCCGGAGACACCAGTACGCTTGCAAAGATTAAGGGTATCGGCAAAAAGACCGCCGAACGCATTGTACTGGAACTAAAAGAAAGCATAGGAGAGGACAGGCTTATGCTGTCGGTCTCTTCAGGTGACAAGATTGAGGACACGCTTGTGTCTGACAGCTTTGACGCGTTGGAAGCATTAGGCATACCCAGAAGCGAGGTGTACGAAAGTGTCTTGAGAGCAAGGGCGGATAATAACAGCGTGCCCGATATCGTACGCGTGGTACTGAGGAGTTACAAGAATGGATGACAGATTGATAATGAGTACCAAAATGGGCGAAGAGGATACCGAGACCGCATTGCGCCCGCGCAGTATGGACGAGTATGTCGGGCAGGAAAAAATCAAATCTAATTTGAATGTATTTATTCATGCGGCAAAAAAAAGACGCGAGCCGTTAGACCACATATTGCTATACGGCCCTCCCGGACTTGGCAAAACCACTCTGGCGCATATTGTTGCCTATGAGATGGGCGCGCAGATTAGAGTTACCTCGGGACCGGCGATAGAGCGGGCTGCCGATTTGGCGGCGATTCTAACCAACCTTAACACTAACGACATCCTATTCATTGACGAAATACACCGTCTTAACCACACTGTGGAAGAGATATTGTATCCTGCTATGGAAGACTACGCGCTTGACTTTGTGGTAGGCAAAGGGCCTTCGGCAAAGAGCCTGAGACTGGATTTGCCCCGCTTTACCCTAGTCGGCGCAACAACGAGAGCCGGCATGCTTACTTCGCCGCTAAGAGACCGTTTTGGCGTAATGTGCAGGCTGGAGCTATACAATACCGGAGAGTTGCAGCGCATTATTATGCGCTCGGCAAGACTGCTTGGCATATCCATTGACGATGACGCGGCGGCAGAGATAGCGCAAAGAAGCAGAGGCACTCCTCGCGTTGCCAACAGACTGCTCAAGCGTGTGAGGGATTTTGCCGAATACGCAGGTACGAGGATAATAGACAAAAAAATGGCGGACAGCTCACTCAACTCGCTTGAGATAGACAGCCTCGGGCTTGATTATGTGGACAGGCGCATACTCTTGTCGATAATCGAAAGGTACAACGGCGGTCCGGTGGGTTTAGATACCCTTGCAGCGTCCACCGGAGAAGAATCCAACACAATAGAGGATGTATACGAGCCGTATCTTTTGCAGCTCGGATTCATCGCAAGAACACCGCGCGGCAGGATAGCGCTCACCCCATGCTACGAGCATTTAGGATACAAGGTGCCGCTGTCCAAGCTGGAGCAGCTGTCGATTTTTGAGAAAAAAGAGAACAATGAAGACTAGTGACTGCTATTACAATTTGCCCGAAGAGCTTATAGCGCAGACGCCGTCAGAGAGGCGCGATCACTCGAGAATGCTTGTGTACAACAGAGCCGCCGACACAATTATGCACAAGCATTTTTATGATTTGCCCGTCTTTTTGAGAAAGGGCGATGTGCTTGTAATCAATAATACAAAGGTCATACCGGCGCGTCTTATCGGGACGCGGCGCGGTCATCAAGGCGCTGTCGAAGTGCTGTTGTTAAGGCGCATTGACTATACCCGTTGG
>CAYTUT010000078.1:0-7600 GCA_964441295.1 uncultured Christensenellaceae bacterium
GTTCTTACAAGAAGTTTTTGGAAGAAGGGATCAGGGAGATTTTGGATGAATTTTCTCCGATAATTCAGAAGACCACCAATGGACAAGAGCGTTTTGTTCTTGAATTCGGAGATTATTATTTCGAGCCTCCGCATTATGGCGCAAAGGCTTGTAAAAGCGATAATCTTACCACATACAATGCCCCTTTGAAGGTCAAAGTAAGGCTGACACTCAGAGAAAAGGGCAACCTCATTAAAGAAGACGAAATCTTTATGGGCGATATACCTTTGATGACCGAGACAGGCTCTTTTATCATCAACGGCGCCGAAAGAGTTATCGTAAGCCAGCTTGTAAGAAGTCCGGGTGTCTACTGCGAGCAAGAATTGGACAAGAACGGAGAGCTTACCTATATGACCACCGTGATACCCAAGAACGGTGCGTGGATGGAGTTCGAGCATGACAGCAACAACATCCTTTATGTACATGTTGACCGCAAAAAGAAGATAACATCAACGCTGCTTCTTCGCGCGCTGGGCATTGTGGAGGATGATGACATTGTCAAAATCTTCGGCGATGACGAAATGCTCCGCAAAACAATGGATAAGGACAAGGAATCCGAACATACGCTTTTCGGCGCTAAGACAGAGCTTTATAAAAATATCAAAAACGGCGAGGTAATCACTGTTGAAGGTGTCGAGGCGAATATTCCGGGAATATTCTATGACAAAAAGAGATATGACCTTTCGAGAGTAGGCAGAAACAAATACAACAAAAAATTGAGCCTTGCCGCAAGAATTGCCGAGCGTGAGCTTGCTGAAGACATTGTTGACGCAGAGGGAGAGATTCTTGCCGAGAAGGGTTCGAGCGTGAGCTACGAAGAGGCGCTTGAGATACAAAATAAGGGCGTCAACATTGCCTATGTTGTCGGCGCGGATTCTACAAAGGTTAAGATTATCGGCAATAACGCCGTTGATTTACGCGCTTTTGTTGATGTTAATCCCAAAGAGATCGGGATACTTGAGCTCGTGCATTATCCCACACTTATGGAGATTTTCCAAGGTTTGAAAACCAAGGAAGAGAAGATAGATGCGATTAAGCACAACATAGAGAGGCTGGTATGCAAGCAAATCCGCCTTGATGATATAATCTCAATCGTCAACTACAACATAGCGCTCCGTCACGGTGTCGGCTCGACTGATAACATTGACCACCTCAGTAATCGACGTGTACGCGCGGTCGGAGAGTTGCTGCAGCACGAAATTCGCAAAGGCTTCCAGAATATGGAGCGCCAGATTCTTGAAAAAATGAATACGACCAATGCTGACGACGCGGAGATAAAGAAGTTTATCAATGTAAAACCGGTAACGGCAAAGGTTAAGGAATTCTTTAATTCGGCGCAGCTTTCGCAGTTTATGGACCAGCAGAACCCCATTGCGGAGCTTACCCATAAGAGAAAGCTGTCGGCGCTCGGCCCAGGCGGATTGAATCGTGAAAGAGCGGGCATGGAGGTTCGAGACGTCCACCACTCGCATTACGGCAGATTGTGTCCTATAGAGACTCCCGAAGGTCAAAACATCGGATTGATATCCTCGCTTGCTACCTATGCTAAGGTCAACGAGTACGGTTTTATTGAGACCCCATATAGAAAAATAGATAAAGCCACGGGTATTGTGACGGACGAAATCCGTTATATGACCGCGGATGAAGAGGACGAGTACATTATAGCGCAAGCCACGGAGCCTATCGATAAGGACGGCAAACTTGCCAACACCGTTGTTGCCTGCCGTATCCGTGAGGATATACGCAAGGTGCCGGCTGGCATGGTAGATTATCTCGACGTGTCGCCGAAGCAGCTGGTTTCGGTTGCGGCTTCACTTATTCCGTTCCTTGAGAATGACGACACCAACCGCGCGCTAATGGGTTCGAACATGCAGAGACAAGCTGTACCCTTGATAAGACCTGAGGCCCCTATCATAGGTACGGGTATAGAATACAAGGTTGCACGTGACAGCGGTATCCTTATACTTGCCGATATTGACGGCATAGTTACGCATGTTTCGGCAGACTTTATTACAGTTAAAGGCAATACCGAGATAAAGACCTATGAGCTGATGAAGTTCCAGCGGAGCAACCACGAGACCTGTATTAATCAACAGCCGAAAGTTAAGGTCGGGCAAAAGGTGAAAGCCGGCGAGGTGCTTGCAGACGGTCCCGCGACCAACAACGGAGAGCTGGCGCTTGGAAGGAATATCCTTATAGGCTTTATGACATGGGAAGGATACAATTACGAGGATGCGATACTGATTAGCGATGAGCTGGTCAAAGACGATGTATTCACCTCCATTCACATAGGCACATATGACACCGAAGCAAGAAGCACAAAGCTGGGCGATGAGGAAATCACAAGAGATATCCCCAACCGCAGCGAGGATATGCTGAAAGACCTCGATGAGGAAGGTATTATCCGCATAGGCGCAGAAGTTAGAGCGGGTGACATTCTAGTAGGCAAAGTTGCGCCTAAGGGCGAGGCGGACCCCACTCCCGAGGAGAGACTGCTCAGGTCAATTTTTGGAGAAAAAGCAAGAGAAGTCAGGGATGTTTCTCTCGTAGTGCCTCACGGCGAGCACGGCGTAGTTGTGGATGTCAAAGTGTTCACTAAGGCCAACAAGGCTGATTTGAATGCGGGCATTAATAAGCTGGTGCGCGTATACATTGCTCAGAAGAGAAAGATTGGCGTTGGAGACAAAATGGCAGGCCGTCACGGCAATAAGGGTGTTGTATCACGCGTATTGCCCAAGGCTGACATGCCTTTCCTTGCCGACGGCACGCCGCTGCAGATTGTATTGAATCCGCTGGGCGTTCCATCGCGTATGAATATCGGTCAGGTGCTAGAGGTGCATTTGGGCTTGGTATGCAAAATTCTTAATTGGAAAATCGCAACCCCCGTCTTTGACGGCGCCGAGGAGTATGAGATTAAGCAGCTTCTTGTGGAGAACGGATTGCCTTCTGACGGCAAGATGCAACTCTTTGACGGCAGAACGGGAGAGCCTTTTGAAAATAAGGTTACAGTGGGCTACATGTACATGCTCAAGCTGATACACCTTGTCGATGACAAGATACACGCAAGAAGCACGGGTTCGTATTCGCTGGTTACACAGCAACCCTTGGGCGGCAAAGCCAAATTTGGCGGACAGCGCCTCGGCGAAATGGAAGTTTGGGCGATTGAAGCGTACGGCGCGGCGAATCTCTTGCAGGAAATGCTCACCGTTAAATCTGACGATGTGGCGGGAAGAGAAAAGGCATACGCATCTATTACCAAAGGTCAAAATATCAGCGAGCCGGGGATACCCGAATCTTTCAGGGTGCTAGTCAGAGAGATGCGCAGTTTGGGACTTGACATAAGAGCATTGTCCGAAAACGCTCAGGAAATACCCGATACAATCGTTGATGACGGCTTCGATATTAACGAGAACAGACCGCAAGAAGAATTCGAGATAGATAATCTCTTCGCCGACAAAATCGGAGACGACGACGCCGCGAACGACGATTTGTTCACACAGACAACTGATATTGCGGACTTGTTCGGCTCGGATAGCGAAGACATATTTTAGGAGGTAGCATAATGTTTGAGGTAAATAATTTTGATTCGATTAAAATAGGAATAGCATCTCCTGAAAAAATTAGAGAATGGTCTAACGGAGAGGTGACTAAGCCCGAAACAATCAACTACAGGACGCAGAAGCCTGAGCCTGACGGTCTTTTCTGTCAGAAAATATTCGGACCCACCAAGGATTGGGAGTGCGCTTGCGGCAAATATAAGAGAATACGCCATAAGGGAGTAGTCTGCGATAAATGCGGTGTCAAGGTAGAGCAAAGCAAGGTGCGCCGTGAAAAAATGGGTCATATCGAGCTTGCCGCTCCTGTCGCTCATCTTTGGTATCTTAAGGGCACGCCGTCGCGTATTGCTACTATTCTCGACATTCCTCCCAAGGATCTCGAGCATGTGGTGTATTACGCATCATATGTTGTTTTGGACGCAGGCAACACCATATTGCAGAAAAAACAGGTGCTTAACGACAACGAATACAGACAGGCCATTGAAGAATTCGGATACAATTCTTTCAAGGTAGGCATGGGCGCCGAAAGTATAAAGCAGCTCCTTATGGAAATCAACCTGGATAAGGAGATCATCGAGTTGCGCGAGGCTATTGCGATTGACCAAAAGTCAATTAAGGATAACGCGCAGGCTCCTAAGAGAATGAAACTTGCGAAAAAACTGGAGATAGTCGAAGCGTTCAAAAAGACGGGCTCAAGACCCGAATGGATGATTCTTGAGGCGCTGCCGGTACTGCCCCCCGAGCTGAGACCTATGGTTCCGCTCGATGGCGGAAGGTACGCGACAAGCGACCTTAACGACCTTTACAGATTCGTTATCAGCCGCAACAAGAGATTGAAGCACTTCTTACAGACAGGCGGCGTTGAGGCAATGATAAGAAACGAAAAACGCATGCTGCAGGTTGCTGTCGATAATCTCATCGACAACAGCAAAAAGGCCAAGGCCAACAGCAGTAATAAGAGCCGCGAGTTGAAGTCGCTTACCGCAATGCTTAGAGGCAAGCAGGGGCGTTTCCGTCAAAATTTGCTGGGCAAGCGTGTGGACTATTCGGGAAGAAGCGTTATCGTTATCGGACCCGAACTCAAGCTGTATCAATGCGGCTTACCCAAGGAAATGGCGCTTGAGCTGTTTAAGCCCTTTATCATGAAAGAGCTTGTTGAAAGAGCTATCTGCAACAATATCAAAAATGCCAAGCGTTTTGTCGAAAGAGCGCGCCCGGAGGTATGGGATGTACTTGAAGATGTAATCCGTGACCATCCTGTGCTGTTGAACAGAGCGCCAACGCTCCATAGACTGGGCATACAGGCATTCGAACCCGTGCTGGTTGAAGGCCGCGCAATCAAGATACATCCGCTCGTTTGCGGCGCGTTCAACGCTGACTTCGACGGAGACCAGATGGCAGTGCATGTGCCCCTCTCGATTGAGGCGCAGACAGAAGCCCGCTTCTTGATGCTCAGCACCAACAACATACTTAGACTATCTGACGGCAAGCCCATAATCTCGCCGACTCAGGACATGGTTCTTGGCAGTTATTATCTCACGATTGAGAAGGAAAACGGCAAGGGTGAGAATAAGTATTTCAAGTCTCCCGAGGAAGCAAAAATGGCGTATCAGGTCAAAGAAATCGACCTTCAGTCAAAGATTTTTGTAAGAGTGACTAAGGAAATCGAGGGTAAAGTATACTCCAAGCGACTCCACACCACCGTGGGCAGAATTATATTCAACGAGGCTATACCTCAAGACCTGCACTTTGTGCCGAGAGAGACTCCCGAACAGATGCTGGATCTCGAGATAGATTATCTCGTCGGCAAAAAGCAACTGCAAAAAATCGTTGAGAACTGTTTCAAATACAAGGGCTCAACGGAAACCTCCGCAGTTCTTGACAAAATTAAGGTGCTGGGATTCAAGTATTCTACAGTAGGCGCGATAACGACGAGCGTGTTTGATATGCACATACCGCCGGAGAAAGCAGACATTCTTGCCAAAGCTGACGAAGAAGTAGAGAAGGTTCAAAAACGCTTCGAAAGAGGTATAATAACCAATCAGGAGCGTGAAAGAAGCGTTATTAAGATATGGAATAAGGTTACTGACGATATAGAAAAGGCGCTCAGAGGGGCACTTGGCACCTTCAATCCTATCAGGATGATGGAGCACTCGGGCTCGAGAGGTAACATGAGCCAAATCCGCCAGCTCGCAGGTATGCGTGGTCTTATGAAAGACCCGACAGGCAAAACTATAGAGCTGCCCGTTAAGTCCAACTTCCGCGAGGGATTGTCCGCGCTCGAATACTTCATCTCCTCTCACGGCGGCCGCAAGGGTCTTGCCGACACAGCGCTTAAGACGGCAGAATCGGGCTATTTGACCCGTCGTCTTGTAGATATCGCGCAGCCAGTTATAATACGCGAAATGGATTGCGGCGATACAAAGGGTACCGTTGTAAAGACCATTTACGGATTGAGGGGCGACCTCATCGAGAAGCTGAGAGACAGAATAGTAGGCAGATACACCATTGATGCTATAATTCATCCGGAGACCAAGGAAGTTATTGTTCCGGCAGATGCAATGATATCGGACGACCAAGCCGACCTTATCGAAGAAGCAGGCATTGAGTCGGTAAAAATCAGAAGCGTGTTCACATGCAAGAGGGCAAGCGGTATATGCTCGAAGTGTTACGGTAAGAATATGGCAAGCGGCAATACGGTCAAAATCGGCGAGGCAGTCGGCACAATAGCGGCGCAGTCGATCGGAGAGCCGGGCACACAGCTTACGATGAGAACCTTCCATACGGGCGGTGTTGCGTCGAGCGAAGATATCACTCAAGGTTTGCCGAGAGTTGAGGAGCTGTTCGAGTGCCGCACCCCCAAGGCGCAGGCAATAATTTCTGATATCGCAGGAAGAATCAGCATAACAGATAAGGATAGAAAAATTACGATATCCGTTGATCCCGGTCAAGGCGGAGAAATCAAGTCTTACAATCCTTCCTTCAACGCAAAGATACTGGTTAATGACGGAATGATGGTTGAGCCGGGCACCCCGCTGACACAGGGAGCAATCAACCTGCAGGACTTGTTGCGCACAAGAGGTGTAAAGGGCGTGCAGGATTACCTCATCCGTGAGGTTAAGGACGCTTACAGGCTGTCCGGTGTTGAGATTAACGACAAGCACATCGAGATAATAATCAGACAGATGCTCCGTAAGGTAAGGATAGAGAAGCAAGGCGACTCTGACTTCCTGCCCGGCGAATTGTCGGATATATCGCGTTATGAGCAGGTCAATATGGAGATAGTGGAAAAGGGCGGTGTACCCGCAACTGCCAAGAGAACTCTATTGGGCATAACAAAAGCATCGCTTGCTTCCGAATCTTTCCTTGCCGCGGCATCCTTCCAGGAGACTACTAGAGTGCTTACGGACGCTGCAATCAAGGGGAAATGCGACCCGCTGCTCGGATTGAAAGAAAATGTCATTCTCGGCAAGCTGATACCTGCGGGAACCGGACTGAAGCAGTATAATAATGTAAATGTTCACCCGATAGGAAAGGTGCAGGAGCAGCCTGTAATGATACCTGACCTCGACGATTACGACAGAATATAAACTAAGGACTGGTCATGAACAAAAGACTATTTACAAGTGAAAGTATAACAGAAGGTCATCCGGACAAGGTTTGCGACAGCATAGCTGACGCAATACTTGACGAGGTGATAAGAAAAGACAGCAACGCGCGCTGTGCGTGCGAAGTGTGCGCAACGACCAATATGGTGTTGATAATGGGCGAGACCTCGATTGCTGCCCCTATCGACATTGAGGGCATAGCAAGAGCTAAGATTAAAGAGATCGGCTATACTCACGAGGATATCGGTTTTGACTACAAAAGCTGTGAAATTATGATCAGGATGAACAAGCAGTCACCCGACATCGCTTTGGGCGTGGATAATTCTGCCGAACATAAGGCTGGCGGCAGGGATTACGACCTTATCGGCGCGGGAGATCAGGGCATGATGTTCGGTT
>CAYTUT010000079.1:0-7470 GCA_964441295.1 uncultured Christensenellaceae bacterium
TGCGGCGATGCGTGAGGCTAAGGGGCTGTACAGGATAGCCACTATTGACCAGGCGCTTGAAGTGCTCGAGGGAGCTTCGGAGCAAATGGATACAAGAGCAGCATCCTTAGCCGCAATCAATGCAATACTTGAGGAGGTCAACAGTATGTTGGGCCAAAAGCTTAATCCTATAGGAGAATGAGAAAATTATTATGAGGCTGAGTGTCGAAGAGATATCCAATCTTGCCGAAACGGAAGTGATAGTTAAGTGCAGAGAGCGTAGCGGAGAAGTGCTGGGCATTGTCGCTACGCTCCGTCTGTTTGAGAATAATATTGCCGCAAAAAAAGAGGGGGAGAGTTTTATCATAGCCCCGTCGGAAATTCTCTACTTTGAAAGTGTCAATGACAGGGTTTTTTGTTACACCGAAAGAGATACTTATGAGACCGCTTACAGACTGTACGAGCTGGAAGAAAGATTTTTACGCTCAACATTTCTAAGGATAAACAAAAATATCATTCTTAACGCAAGCAAGATAAGCTGTTTTTCTGCCGCGCTTAACGGCAGGATGGAGGCACGGCTGATTAATGGAGAGAAGGTGGAAATTTCCCGTAACTATGTGCCCGCGCTCAAGCTGTTGCTGGGAGGTATGAGAAAGTGAAGAATGCATTTTTACTGGCATTAAAAAGGTATGCGGCGGCTTACACGCTGATAAATATTGTTTTTTTGGTTGTTTGCTTCGCTGTGCAGCGGAGATTAAATATAGATATTTCCTTTCTCCGCGTCAGCGCAGGGGCGTTGGTCATATCGTTATTTGTCACCTTGTCGGTAACCCTGTTCAAAATGAACAAAGGCAATGAGATTATCAAGATTGCGCTGGGACTTTTTGCTCTTGCGCCTGTTGTTGTAATTACCAGGCGGATATTCGGAGTTATGGTCTTTAGATACAGTTACATCGTATACTTGTTTGCTATCCTTTGCGCCTTGATATACAGTATTGCCGTCGTAACAGTTGCTCACCGCGCGAAGAGGGAGGCAAAGGAGCTTAACAGCCTTTTGGCGGACAGCAGGGAGTGCGCTGAAAAAAAGGAAAGGGAAGATGTCGATGCCGTCAGCCACAGGTAGGGAAATATGTTGCCTATAATGTTTGACCTTATGTGAATAAATGTATTATAATGATAAAAAATAAGGATGTATGGAGGGTGCAAACTGTTTTTGCACCTTTTTTGTGAGGAAGTATATATGTTTAATCATCTTAAGTTATCCGATGAGGTAATTAGAGCGCTCGAGGCAAAGGGTTTCGAGAATCCTACCGAGATACAAGAGAAATGTATCCCGCTTATTAAGGAAGGTAAGGATATTTTTGGCAGGTCCAAGACGGGTTCGGGCAAGACATTTGCATTCAGTCTGCCTGCAATAGATATGATTGACCCTTTACTGCAGGAAGTGCAAGTCCTGGTGGTATGCCCTACAAGAGAGCTTGCAGTGCAGGTTGCGGACGAGACGAGAAAAGCTACTATGTATAAGGAAGGTTGCGCGGTGACCTGCGTCTATGGCGGCGCAAGCATGGTCAACCAAATCAACTCTCTAAAGAAAGCCAAGATAGTTGTGGGTACTCCCGGCAGAATAATGGACCACATGAGGCGCCGTACGCTCAAGCTTTCGGCAGTGCGTCTTGTTGTGCTTGACGAGGCTGACATTATGCTCAATATGGGATTCAGAGAAGATATTGAGACAATTTTGAAGAGTGTGCCAAAGACCAGACAGACCGTAATGTTTTCCGCTACTATGCCCCCGGCAATCAAGGCAATCACCAAAATGTATCTGAATAATCCGGAATATGTGGAGATCGGCGAGCTCAACACAACCCTGGAGGAGATTTCCCAGACTTATATACGGGTACAGCAGTCGGGCAAAAGACAAGGTCTTGTAGAGATACTTCAAAAGCTGTCTCCCAAAGGCTGTATTGTCTTCTGCAACACTAAGCGGATGACCGATGTAATCGCTAGACTGCTTATCAACAAGGGCTTTAATGCCAAAGCGTTGAACGGCGATATGAGACAGAGCGAGAGAAAGAGAACATTGGACGCTTTGAAAACTCGCGCTATCGACATTTTGGTGGCGAGCGATGTCGCGGCCCGCGGGCTGGATGTGGATGATTTGGACTATATCATAAACTTTGACTTGCCGCTGGATGTCGAGTATTATATTCACCGCATAGGACGAACAGGCCGCGCCGGCAAGAGCGGCAATGCAATATCTATTGTCAGCACTTCGGACGAGTTGATTTTGCTCAAAAAGTATCAAGCGGCTACAAAGTCCGAGCTTAAGGAGCATGAATTGTCCTCAGGTCTTTCGGTGCACGAAGAAATCGTCGGCGAAAAGCCGCCCGAAAAATCGGTTTTGTACGGGACAAGCGCATATAAAAGCAAAACCGGTAAGTTTATTCCGTTCGCCAAGCGCGGCAGGTGGTAAATATTTCAATAGATATTGACACCCGTATCACTTAGTGGTAGATTATTACTATAGAGGTGAAAAGGGGGGATAAGCGTATGTATCTTGCTTCTTGCGCGGAAAGAGCCGCATTATGCTTTTGGTCCCCGCACACCTATTTGACAGGCAGTACCAAAGGTATTGCGATACATAATTTTTTTTGCGTACCGTTGCTCTCTTTGCACATAGCACCCCGTTCTTTTTTCAAAAACAGACATGATACTTTGCATAATTATGCAGAACTTTTGACAGCTTGCCGTCTTAGCAGTATGATTAGGGCGGTTTCAAGCGTAGCAAAAACTGCTATTTTGCTCTTGTCTCACGCATATTATTATTTTGGTGCTTTGTTTGCGCCTCGCTTAAAGGAAATCGATATAACGGCAGTATTTGCCAAAAACAGGAGACAGTTTTATGAGTAAAAAACTTTTTGCAATCATCCCTTTAGTGATAGTAGTCATTTTTGCGATTGTATTACTTATCTCGGGTGTAGTGAGCTATAACAGCACAATCAGTATGCGCGAGGATATAGACGGATACGAGGCGGAGATAATGAACCGTCTGCAACAGCGGCATGACAAGATGACGCAGATTATTTCTGCGGTAGAGGGCATGCAGGAGCACGCCGAAAACATCTACAACATGATAACCGAGGCGCGCGCTGCATATGCTGCTGCGGATACTGCCGAAGAATACATGCTAGCGGATTCGCTCGAGTCAGTAGCGTTGAGCAATCTTAGACTCATCGTGGAGAGCAACCCCAATATTACCGCATCGGGCGCTTATACTACATACATATATGAGGTATCGGGCATGGAAAACGCGCTTTTTGTGGCGAGAAGGGATTACAATAACGCGGTGAGAACCTATAACAAAAAGGCAAAGCAATTTCCTCGCGTGATACTTATCGGTATGTACGGAGTGGAAAGACAGATGAGCTACTGGCCCGTGCCTGAAGAATCAACTGAGATACCCTCACTGTAACTATGCGCAGGGGGTTGTTGTTAATTGCTATAATATTGTTGGTTGCGGTACTTATTGCGCCGCTTGCCGCTTGCTCGCAAAGAAAATATCCGCGTCCGACCAAGGAGTATTATGTCAATGACTACGCGGAAGCGCTTTTGCCGGGCACAAAAAATGTTATTTTGAACGAAAGTGAGAGGCTGTACAGTTCGAGCAAGAGCGAGTCTGACGGAGGCGCTCAGGTTGTCGTTGCCACTATGCTTGTGGAAAACGAACAGGGCATTGACGATATAGATCGCACGGAGTTATTCAGAGAATGGCGGATCGGAAAAAACGATATGGGACTTCTCATATTATTGCTTTTTATTGAAGAAGCGGATGAGAAGTATCTAATAAGCGCCGAAATCGAGATAGGCTACCGCATGGAGCAGTATATCACCGCGGCAGAGGCGGCAAATATGATTGAGGATTGTCTGCTCAATCCCGAATGGGACGGCTCACTCGATATGGGGCTGGGAGAGCTGTATTACGAAATAATCGGCAAAATATATGTAAGAGCATACGGATATGAGTCTTTTTCATATGATATGGATGACTATCTGGAGTACATTGCCTATGCCGAAGATGATACGCTGAACCTGCCAATGAGTCTTATTGTGTATATTTTCTCCCCATATTCTTCAGTGTGGGCAAAAATCTTTGCGATACTCCCGCTGCTCTTTCTTGGAGGCGGCGGAATAGGAGCACTACTGATAAGGAGAGGAGGCGGCGGCTCAAGCGGAGGCTACGGGGCACGCCGAAGATAGCAGAGCGCTTCGTTTAGCGCGCATCAAACATCGCGCAATGTGCGGCGGCCGAGGGATTATTGGCTGCCGTTTTTTTGTTAGATATATAATAAGCTTATGGTGCTATTATATTATAACTATACCTTTTAGATAGTAATTGTGATAATATAGTTGACTTTTGAATGCATTTAAGGGTAAATTTATCTAAATGAACTGGGACGCAGCGAATTACGGTCGGCGGGGTTAGTTCGGTAAGGAGATTATTATGACAAAAGAACCAAAAAGAATAGTACCGGTTATAGCGAGTATTGCTATACAAATGTGTTTGGGTACAGCGTACATTTGGAGTGTATTCCAGACAGGTATAGCTAATTACCTTTTCGGGGGCAACAGTGCAAATGCGCTCTTAACATTTTCGCTGCTGCTTGCGATACTGACAGTCGGCAGTACAATCGGAGGCAAGATTCAACAAAAAATCGGCACCAGAAAGATAATTATTATCGGCGGAGTGATTCTAGCGCTGGGCTTCTTCCTTTCCTCGCTTGTCAAGCCTGCTTTCGGCTGGCTGATATGGATTACATATGGAATAATCGGCGGAGTAGGCATGGGTTTTATATATTCGACCTCGATTGCATGCTGTCAAAAGTGGTTCCCGGACAAGCGCGGCATGATAAGCGGCATAATTGTATCGGCTCTGGGCTTTGGCGGAGTGGTGTTCACACCTATTGCGCGCTCTCTTATTAAGTCATTAGGCGGCGGAGTGGCAGGACAGGGCGAATTACTCACATTCGCGATACTTGCAGGCATATTCCTTGTAGTTTGCACGGTTGGAGGACTCTTCATTGTGGATCCGCCTCAGGGATACGCGCCTAAGGGTTGGACGCCTCCCGCGCCCAAAAAAGGACAGCTTGTTCAGCATTTCAGCACATCAGAGATGGTAAAGACCCCGCAGTTTTATATGATTACGGGTACATTCATGCTTGCATGCATGGCGGGACTAATGATGATAGGACTGGCGAGCCAGATAGCTATCGCCAAGGGAATAGAAGCGGAGATCGCCGCAATAGGCGTTATGATTATCTCAATATCCAACTCCTTCGGACGCTTGTTCTGGGGCTGGATGTCGGACAGACTCGGCAGAAGAAACACTATTTTTGCGCTCCTGCTTGCAACTGCCGTTTTGATTATTATAGTTAATTTTGTCAGCGGATACTGGATATTTGCCCTTATTGCGCTTATCGGATTCGCCTACGGCGGATTCCTTGGCAACTTCCCTGCAATCACTGCGGACTATTTCGGCTCCAAAAATATGAGCATGAATTACGGCGTTGTGCTCCTCGGCTTCGGCGCAGGCGCGATTGCTTCATCCTATATTGCAGGATACTTTAAGGATGTGGCGGCGGCTAATATCAAATTGATGTTCCCGGCGTTTATTATCGCATCGGCGGCGGCGGTGGTTGGAGCGGTGGTAATGCTATTGATTAAGCATCCCAAGGAAAAGGCGGTCAAAACCCTGTTGACAGACAGCGCAGCAGCCGAAACTGCGGCACCCAAGGCCGAATAAGAATTCCTCCCATACAATTTAGTTTTGTGCTGTCGGCAGAAGTCTCTGCCGGCAGTTATTATTGTATGGACTATTTTCTTTGTCAAAGTAAATAATTGTCATTAAACAGCAGTTATGCTAAAATGTAATTAGAATGGAAAAAACCTTGCGAAACTACGCTACAATATTCTTTACTTTCTTAAAAATAAGTTTGTTCACCTTTGGCGGCGGATACACTATGATTTCCCTACTGCAAAACGAAATTGTAGCCAAAAAAAAGTGGATTAGCGAAAAGGAGTATATGGATGTTGTGGCTATTGCCGAATCCACTCCGGGGCCTATCGCTATTAATTGCGCAACCTATGTAGGCTACAAAATGCTCGGTCTTTTGGGCGCGGTTATCGCGACTATAGCAATCGTAATACCATCGTTTGTAATCATATTAATAATTTCCTTGTTTTTTGACAGGTTTTTGCAGATTGAGCTGGTTGCCAAGGCTTTTAAGGGAATAAAAGCCGCGGTAGGAGTACTAATACTCAGCGCTGGAATAAGAATGTTTGTCAAAAGCAAAAAAAACCTATTCTTTATTATTCTTTTTGTTTTGACCGCGGCGGTCTTAATATTGATTAATATCTATGGCTTTAACTTTTCTACCATCTACCTGATAATGATTGGGGGAGGGGCGGGAATATTAGCCACTAAAATTGGTGAAACGGCGCGCATTGCAAAAGATAGAAAAATGAATGAGTCGGGAAGCAATGACTGCGGGGAGGATAAGAAAGATGATTTATCTTGAAATCTTCTGGGTATTTCTCAAAGTCGGGCTCTTCGCATTTGGAGGAGGATACGGGCTCATAGCCATGATTAAGCAGGAGGTTATGGCCAAGGGATGGATAAGCGAGGAGATGCTTTACAATTTTATCGGGGTAAGCGAATCCACTCCCGGAGCTATTTCGATTAATCTTGCGACCTTCGTCGGTACGGCGCAAGGCGGCGCAATAGGGGCAATTCTCGCAACTATCGGCGTAGTTTTGCCCTCATTTGTGATAATTCTTTTGATTATGAAGGTCTACAAGCGCTTTAGCGAGAATAAGTATGCAAGGGGACTTATGCAAGGCATTCAGCCGGTAGTACTTGCGCTGATAATCGTTACAGGATTGTTCATAATAATTAATAATTTTGTCATAGGATTCGGCAACTGGAGCGCTCCAATATCTTTCGACTACCGTTCGATAATAATAATGGGAGTGCTTGGATTGGTGCTTTTGATAAGCGATGTCGCGCTAAAGAAGCGGATATCGCCCATCTTCATTATATTGCTGTCAGCCTGCATCGGAATGGCAATTTATTAGCAATAAGGGCGTGTTAATAACCGTACGGGAGCATAATCGCTAGTAAGGAGTTGTTGTATAATTAATTGGTTAATGTCAGAAGGAGGCAAAAATGAAAAGAACAGCATTTATATTGATTGTTATATTGCTCGCCGCAACAGCTTTGACCGCTTGCAGCGGTAAGTTAACGGCTGGTTCGTATATGTATGCTGACGCAGAGCTCTACACCGCAGGTGACGGCGCAATTGAGCAGGCAGGTATTGAGCGCATCAATATCAGCTGGATAGCGGGCGATGTCGTGCTGGAGACGCATGAGGGTGACGATATACTGTTTGCCGAACTTAATATAAGCGGGATTGAGGAGAAAGACCTTGCTAGATA
>CAYTUT010000080.1:0-7419 GCA_964441295.1 uncultured Christensenellaceae bacterium
TAATTAGTATACTGTCATTCATATTTTTACCCGTTATTTATCGTTGGTCCTTAATCTCGCAATCTGGTCCCTCAAGGCTATCGCCGTCTCAAAGTCAAGGGATGAGGCGGCTATCTTCATCATACTTTCCAGCATTTCAATTTCTTTGCGCAAATCCTTGCCCTTGAGCGCTTTTTGCTCCTCCGGCAACTTGGTTATGCTAATTGTGTTGTTGACTTTCTTAACTATTGTTTTCGGAGTGATATTGTTGAGCTCGTTATACCTCATTTGCGCCTTGCGGCGGCGGTTGGTTTCTTCAATAGCTCTCTGCATACTGCCCGTTACGGTATCCGCATACATAATAACCTTGCCTTCGACATTGCGCGCCGCTCTTCCCACAGTCTGTATCAGCGCGGTATCGCTGCGCAAAAATCCCTCTTTATCCGCGTCAAGTATGGCGACCAGTTTGACCTCGGGGAGGTCGAGTCCCTCACGTAGCAGGTTAATGCCGACAAGGACATCAAAGTCACCGTTACGTAGTCCTGTAATCAATGTTATTCTCTCCAAAGTATGCACATTAGTATGCATATAATTGACCTTGAATCCATGCTCCTTCAGATATTCCGTCAGACTTTCCGCCATTTTTTTGGTAAGCGTGGTAACTAACGCCCTGCCGCCGTGCTCTATCACGCTGTTTAGCTCGCCGATAAGGTCGTCAATCTGCCCGTCCACTGGGCGCACAATTATCATAGGGTCAATCAATCCTGTCGGACGAATAAGCTGCTCGACAACTTGTCCTGCCTGATCCAATTCGTACTGGGCAGGCGTAGCGGACACACATATCATTTGGCTGAATCTCCCGTTAAATTCTTCGAAGTTAAGCGGACGGTTATCATATGCCGCATCAAGACGAAAGCCGTAGTCAACAAGATTCTTTTTGCGCGAACGGTCGCCGTTGTACATACCTCTAATCTGAGGCAGCGTCATATGGCTTTCGTCCACTACTACGATAAAATCCTTAGGGAAGAAGTCCATCAATGTATATGGCGGAGAGCCCTTCTCCCTGCCGTCAAAATACCTAGAATAGTTCTCAATGCCGTTGCAATACCCTATCTCTCTTATCATCTCCATATCGTAGAGCACTCTTTGACGCAATCTTTGCGCTTCGACATACTTTTCCTGCTGGAGAAATGCAGCCTCTTCCCTAAGCATGTCCGCCTGTATCGTTTTTATAACCTCTTCTATATTTTCCTTGCCCACAATATAATGGCTGGCAGGAAAAATATTGGCAACTTTGAGTCCGGAGAGAATAACGCCGGTCACAATATTTATCTCAGAAATGCGCTCTACCTCATCTCCGAAAAACTCCACTCTAATCGCCGTATTCGAGTAAGATATCGGGAATATGTCCACAATATCCCCCCTGACTCTGAATGTGCCGCGCTGAAAATCAATGTCAGCTCTTGCGTATTGGATATTAACCAGCCTTGCAATCAGCTCATCGCGATCCAAGCGCATCTTTTCCCTAATGCACACCACATTACGGTAGTACTCCTCGGGCGCGCCCAGTCCATAGATACAGGATACCGAGGCTACCACAATCGTATCATGCCTTTCGCACAGCGAGCTGGTAGCTGAGTGGCGTAATTTATCAATTTCGTCGTTAATATCCAATTCTTTCTCAATATAGGTATCAGTCGAAGGCACATACGCCTCCGGCTGATAATAATCATAATAACTTACAAAATATTCCACACGATTGTTGGGGAAAAACTCCCTGAACTCATTGCAAAGCTGTGCTGCAAGTGTCTTATTATGCGCAATAACAAGTACCGGACGGTCAACCTCCTTGATAATATTGGCTATAGTAAAAGTTTTGCCGCTGCCGGTAACCCCTAACAACACCTGAGTGCGGAAGCCGTCATTAACACCCTCTACTAGCTTTTCTATTGCCTGCGGCTGGTCGCCGCAAGGCGCAAATTCACTATGCAAATCGAATTTTTTGTATTCCATCAAGAAACTCCACAATGATTATAGCACGCCGCACGACAAAATGCAACATATGTTTACATAAAAATTTGTTTATTTATGTATTGGCAGTGTATTGCTGCACTATGCACCAAAAGCCGCTGTAATTGTTACCGTAATGATTAATACTCAAAAAATGTAATAAATGCTCTGAAAACAATATGATCCTTGTTGTTAGCTGACGCAGACAGGCGCCGTCTATCCCTTGTTAATAAGCAGGGAGAGGATTTGTCTTATTGCAAATGCTAGACCTGCGCCCAGCAATGTCAGCAGAATTTTTTGTATTATGCTCGCTCGGCGGGCGCGTATTCGCACCTCTTCCGACCGCTGAAATGCAAATCCCTTTTTGAGCAGTGTTACGCAAAAATAGTAATCGCCCTTTTTGTCGGTTTCTACCAGCTCAAAATATTCGTCGTACACCAGCCCTTGCATGGTAGGCGCAAGGTCATCCTTATTAAACTCCACGCTATAAGGAATCCCTTTCATCAAATCTACAGGTCTAACCAGACACATTCCGTTATTGTTGGTCGTCTTTCTGTATATTTCGCGCATTAGGGCTATTTCTTTCTTGTTGAGCATAAATCACCTCAAATTAATACAAAGATAAGTGTAACGATAAGACTGCCGAGGACAGCCCCGATAAAGCCGCTGAAAAAAGCAACTCGCGCTATCATCCGCATTGTTTCGCGGTTGAGCATCACCTCTCTAAGCACTATCGTTGACTGCGTAAGGGACTTATTATGAGCTGAGGCATCGGTTACGCTGTCATTCAGCACGACAGCGCCGGTATTATGCTCGTGCTCGGCTTCGTAGGTTTCTATCGATTCAGGAGCGATTTCCTCCGCCACGCTTGACGGTTCCTTGTCATGGATTGACGCTTCCTTTTTTCTGAAAGACCTCAATATTGATTTCTTATTTTTGAGCTCCTGCTCCTGCCTCTCGCGCTCTGCCTGCTCCAATCTCAGCTTTTCGCGTTCGCGGCGCAGCTGCTCCTCTTTTAACCGCTTCTCGCGCGCTTCCTCCGCCGTTATTATGCCGGTCTTGGTCAGACAAAGGCAGTATTCAGTCCTGTCCGAATACTTAACAGCAACATGTCTGGATGTATTGAGGTTGTCAATCGCATCAAAAAGCTCCTCTGCCGTACCGCCCTCGAGATGCCTTAAAATATCGTCTGCATCAATAATTTTGTAGGTCTCATCCTTACAGATATCCAGTAGTATATCCAATGTTTTGATTTCAATCTGATTCATACGATTATTATATCACAACCTAATTTCAAAATCAAATATTTACCTTAACACCTTACATTCTTCTTTACATGCGTGGAATTCACAACAAAATCCTTTATTTTTTTAAGGAATTATGCTAAAATATATTAAAATTTTTTGAGGCAGATATGAACTTACTTGATAAATATATTAATAAAACGGTCTTTACCTCCTATGATGATTTTCTAAGTGACAGCAATATTATAATTCCCGAGCATTTTAATTTCGGCTATGATGTTGTGGATGAATACGCGCGGCTTACCCCGCAAAAGCGCGCGTTAGTTTGGTGCAATGACAAAGGAGAAGAAAAGATATTCTCCTTTAGAGAGCTCAGCGAGCTTTCGGACAAAGCAGCCAACGCGCTCAAAAAGCACGGGGCAAAGCGCGGCGACCTTTTAATGACCATGCTTAACCGCCGCTACGAGTTTTGGATATTGACCATTGCCTGCCACAAGCTGGGAGTTGTACTCATACCCGCCACATATATGCTCACCCCAAAAGACATCGTCTACCGCGCCAACAGCGCCAAGATTAACTACCTGATAAGCATTGACGAGCACGAAGTTCTCAAAAACATTTCTGACGCAAAAGCGGATATGGACCCCTGCATCAAATACTTTACCATAAGCGATAAAGAGGGCTTCTTAAACTTTAACAGCGAGATGGAAAATGCCCCCTCCTCGCTGGAACGCGTTAATACTGCCCTTGATGACGAGTTTCTTGTGTACTTTACGTCCGGTACAACAGGCTATCCCAAGATGGTATCTCACAATTACCTATACCCTCTCGGGCATATTTACACTGCAAAATTTTGGCAGCAGGTCGTAGACGACGGCTTGCATTTTACCGTTGCCGAGACTGGCTGGGCAAAGTGCAGCTGGGGCAAAATATACGGGCAGTGGCTTGCCGGCACTGCAATATTTGTGTATGATTATTTCGGCAAATTTACACCCACAGATTTGCTTGTGCATATCCCAAAGTACAAAATAACCACATTTTGCGCGCCGCCGACAATCTACCGTTTTCTGATAAAAGAAGATTTATCAAGATACGATATGAGCAGTCTAGTACATTGCTCTACGGCAGGAGAGCCGCTCAATCCCGAGGTTTGGAAGCAATTCAAGGACGCAACCGGTCAAGGCATACACGAGGGCTTCGGTCAGACCGAAAGCTGCATAATACTAGGCACCTTTAAGCATGTGGAAACAAGGCTTGGCTCAATGGGAAAGCCCTGTCCCCTATACGACATACATCTATATGATGAAAACTATAGGGATGTAGCTGACGGCGAGATTGGCGAGATAGTTATTAAAATTCGCGACAATCAGTGCGGTTTGCTTTACAAGTACCATAATGATCCCGAAAGAACCGCCGCGCTTCTCGGCAATGGGTTTCACCACACCGGCGATCTTGCCTATCGCGATACAGAAGGCTACTTTTGGTTTGTAGGGCGCAGAGACGATATTATCAAAAGCAGCGGTTACCGCATCGGACCTTTTGAGGTGGAAAGCGCTCTTCAAGAGCATCCCGCCGTGCTCGAATGCGCAATTACAGGCGAGCCCGATGCCGTACGAGGTCAGATTGTCAAGGCGACAATCGTGCTTGCAAAAGGCTATGAGCCCTCTCCCGAGCTGGTAAAAGAACTGCAAAATCATGTGAAAAATGCTACCGCACCCTACAAATATCCCCGAATAATCGAGTTTGTAAAAGAACTGCCAAAAACAATAAGCGGCAAGATAAGGCGCAACGTAATCAGAGGAGAGCAAAAGAAATAAAGTATAAGTAAATAATAAAAGGACTATGCCGACCCCGACCAAGCCGCATACCGCTGATTTTCCAAAAGTTGCGCGGCTTGGAGGTTGTTATCAAAAGCATAGTCCTTTTTTATAACTCCAAATTATACTTTGAATCTAGCTTTTATAGCTTCAATAGTCAATCTCTTAGGCATCAATTTCACGCCCTGATTAAAAAACTTATTTTTGACTCCCGCCGCTATACATATCGGAGGATTTTCGCTCTCTAACGCCTCGCAGATGACCTCTGCAACCTTATCCGGACACATCCCTTCCTGCTCCATCTCCGCCAGCTCATTTGCTGAGGTGTCCACCGCACTCTTGTAAGCGCCGCACTCATCCTTTCCGTAGATTGTTCTCTTATTGGTGAAGTCCGTACGGGTACCTCCGGGCATCACACTGACGATTTTTATACCGACCTGGTCAAGCTCTGAGGTCAGCCCCATGGCGAACACATTCATAGCAGATTTTGAGCACGAATAGAATACATCATAAGGTATGGGCAAAACCGCAGCGAGAGAACTGATTAAGACTATCATGCCTTTCGCCTCTTTCAACAAGGGTAAAGCTAGCTGCACGGCTTTTACCATGCCAAAGTAATTAACCTCGAACAAATACCTGTAATCCTCTTCCTTTGTATGCTCAAATGGCGCCGCCATGCTTGTACCTGAGCAATACACCAATGCGTCAATCCGCCTTTCTATCTGACCAATATCCCCAAACACTTCTTCAATATCCTGGCTCTTTGATGTGTCACACAAATAGTTGTTTATTCTCTTATCGGGACTCACATGCCTAGAGCAGTTAAACACCTTGTATCCCTTGTTGACAAGCTGCTGTGATACACTGTACCCTATGCCTGAAGACGCCCCGAAAATTACTGCAATCTTTTCCATTATATCCTCCTTATCATTTGAATTGCTGAGTTCCGCGCAGACGGCCTCTCTCGCGGTCAAATATCGGCGGCGGATTAATATCCGAAAGATTGTCCGCTGTCAAATAAGCACTCAAATGACATACTTAGTTTTTGCAGCTTGGCAAAAGTTATACCGCGCTTCGGTAAACATTACGCGCATATTTTCATAAACTTTGTTATGGATATTAAAGGAAAAAAAATTCATTTTATCGGCGCGGGAGGGATAAGCATGTCAGCCCTTGCCGAATTAAGCATCTCTATGGGCGCTATTGTTACTGGAAGCGACCGCGCATACTCTCCCGCGCTTTCAAAGCTTGCCTCACTTGGCGCCAAAGTATATGTCGGCAGTGATTTAGAGCCTGCAAGAGAGGCGGATATTGTGGTATACTCTTCGGCGATACCAAAAAATGATGTAGAAAGGGTAATTGCAAACAATCCTATCGAACGAGCAGAATATCTAGGCAAAATTGCCGAGCTTTTTCCGCAGATTGTCGCAGTCGCCGGAACTCACGGCAAAACCACCACTACCTGCATGATAGCCTCAATTTTCCACGCATGCAAAAAATCTTTTACCGCGCATATCGGAGGAATCAGCCGTAATTTTTGCACCAATCTTGCTCAGCACGGCAAGGAGTGCTTTTTGACCGAAGCATGCGAATACCGCAGAAGCTTTCTATCTCTTAACCCTAACATCACAGTAATACTCAATATCGAATTCGACCACCCTGACTGTTACAGCGATATAAACAGCCTTGCGAATACCTTCTCCGAATTGCTGAAAAAAACCAAAAATGGCGGTATCGCGGTTCTCGGAGAAAATGTTTCGCAGCACATATATTCAGAAGCATATGAGCATATACGCATATATCAGCTCAACAAGGATTTTTTTGTCAGTGATGTCAGCGAGGACGAAAGCAGTTTTACCTTTGAATTCGAAGCAATAAGCATTCCGATTTCTCTTACTCAAAAGGGAATACATAATATTAACAACGCCGCATGCGCCGCAATGTGCGCTCTGTGCGACGGCATTGCCGCGGCTAATATTGCGCAAGGCTTGCGTAATTTTTGCGGTGTTTCGAGACGCTACGAAAATATCGGCAGTCTTAACGGCTGCCGCATCGTATCCGACTACGCGCATCACCCGAGCGAAATCCGCGCAGTAATAAGTACTGCGAGGCGCGAAAGCTGCCATGTGATTGCGGTATTCGAGCCTCACACATATTCCCGCACTGCTTCTCTTCTTAACGACTTCGCCAACGCATTCCACGAGGCGAACACAGTTATAATATTGCCGACATACTCAGCTCGCGAAACGCCGGCGGACGGGGTAAGCTCCGAAAGACTTTTTTACGAACTTATTCACCCGGAAAAGTACTTTGTAACAAGCTACGAGCGGTGCGTTGATTTGCTGAAAAACATATCGAAAGATAAAGGC
>CAYTUT010000081.1:0-7397 GCA_964441295.1 uncultured Christensenellaceae bacterium
AAATCAATATAATACATTCATGTTGTTTATTTAATTCAATCTAAAATAATCTAAAATAATTTAGTATATGTGGTGCAAAATAAATATATTTGCACCACCACATTAAATATTTAGATTATGGCAACAGTAACTGCATTCATTCGTGTATCAACAAAGAAGTCTGACAAAGCAAATGTTCGCTTCAGACTTAGGGACGGGCGGAAACTTCAGTTGTTTTATAAAAGCAATTTAGAAGTGAATCCTGCTTATTGGGACGCTTCAAAGCAAGAAATAAAAGCCAAAATTCTTTTCGACACTGCAAAACGTGCCGAATTCAATAAAAATGTGGCAAACTTGAAAAATCTTATTTTAGAAATATATAGTGAAGCAAAAAACAAAGATGTTCTTACTTCTGAAATATTGGAAAGGGAAATAGACAAGGCCTTAAACCCCGAAAAGTATGGTTTGAATGAAAAACTACAATCTTTTATTGAAGTCTTCACCCAATTCATTGAAGAAAAAAAAATTTCCGATGTTAGAAAACGTAATTTCCGAGTTATAAACCGTGCTTTGCAACGATATGAATTATACAATCAATACAACGGGATGAAAGATTATAAGTTGTCTTTTGAAAACATCAATGCTAGTACTTTAAGAGACATTGAACGTTTTCTTTCTGACGAACATAAACTTTGCGAAAAATACCCGCAAATATATAAAGAGATACCGGAAACCCGAACACCAAAACCAAGGGGGCAAAACACACTTAACGACATTTTCACTAAAATAAGGACGTTCTTTTTATGGGCTATTGATAATGAAAAAACAACCAATAATCCATTTAGAAAATTTAAAATCGGAGAGTGTGTTTATGGAACACCTTTCTTTCTAACTATCGATGAATTGGAGAGGGTCTATAATACAAATCTTTCAAGACATCCGAAATTGGCTATTCAACGGGATATATTTGTTTTTCAAAGTTCAATTGGATGCCGTGTTGGTGATCTGTACAAGTTTACACGCAAGGACAATGTTATAAACGGCGGCATCGAATATATTCCAAGAAAGACAAAAGATGGTAATCCGGTCACTGTTTACGTTTCATTGAATGATTATAGTCTGGAAATATTGAATCGATACAAATCACATGTAGGCCCGGGGATTTTCCCTTTTATATCAGAGCAAAAATACAATATTGCGATTAAACGTATTTGTATGGCTGCTGGATTAAAGCGATTAGTCACAATCATTAATCCAACAACCCGGGAGCCGGAAGTAAAGCCTTTATTTGAAATCGCTTCGTCGCACATGGCCCGGCGAAATTTTTCAGGTTTATTAAAGAATTTAGGTATTGATAATACTATTATATGTTCAATGACCGGGCATAAAACAAACAGTCGTGCATTTGATAGATATATTAATATAAATTCAGAAATGAAACAAAAGGTCGTGAACATGCTTGTAAAAGGTGGTAAAAACGAATAATTATTTCGAAGAATAATCCCAAGTTATATGAAAAATGGTCCTGATTTAAAACAGATGTCCGGCAAGCAACTTTATGTGCACTACACCCGGAATAGATCAAAATATTCAATTATTGTGCAACTATTGGGCTATGCAACAATGGACCTTGAAAAGGCTTATGGAATACTAGAACGTTGCGAAAGAGAAAACAAAAGACTTTTCCCATTTTATCCGGGAATTGGTCGGGATAAACGTGTAAATGAAGACGAATTAAAATCGTTTGAATCTGTCGGCAGTATAATTGACGGAACAATGTATCTTGTTCCGTCTGATTGGCTTATTAAAAACAACCTTCTTAAAATATTGGAATGAGTTATGAATAAAGAAATTGATAATAAAACCATCGAAGAAGAAACTAAAAGGTTTCTAAATAGTTTATTTATATCTATAGAAGGTGAATCGGTAACATTTGATCTTGTTTTTGATAGAAGATGCAAATATTTAAAACGATTGTGGATTGTATATGATGAACAAACTTTCATTTCCAACGAAATCAAAAAAATAAAGAATGCAATAGAAGATTTGGAACAATATTCGGAATATCCAGAATCTTTAATTTATAGCCGATTCTACAATGCTTCCAAGGGGTATATTTTATATCTTGAAAGGAAACTAAGCAGTTTGCAAAATGAAATAGTAGAAACGCCCGATACTTTAAAAAAGTCGCCGGGAAGGCCGGCAAAACAGACATACCCCTTCACCTATTTTCTTTCTTGTTCTGAAGAAGATAAAAAGAAAGTAATTGATGTTATGAAAGAACAATTCAAAGCAAATGGTCAGCCCGGAATAATAAAAACGTGTATTGCGCTAAATCATAAAGATTATTTTAAATGGCCTACACCTAGAAACGAATTTTGGGGCGCATTAAGCTCGCTTCTAGGTGAAAAATTCACAGATTCAAATCTGAATGCGCATCGCAAGAAGATGATTGATTCAGCAGAATTTAATCCACTAAAAAAAGAAATAGAAGATATAAAAGGTAAGTTGCCATGATTTTTAATTGGATACTAAGTATACAGGCATGAAGAAATTCATGCCTTTTTTTATTTCCAAACTTGAATTAGATTGTTTTTAATGGTTGCCTAAATTGTCTTAATTGCGTCGCAATTTTGCGCAATCAAAATTATTTAAATCCCCTGCAATTATGTTTTTTATTTGCATCACAAATCCGAAAGATAGTGCACGGCTTTCGGGTATAACGATTAAAAAGCAAAAAAATGGAATTAACTGACATTTTAAAAAGCGGGGGCAATATTACCCTTTCAATCAAATCAGATGATCTTTTTAAATTCGCCGATATCGTGGTCGAAAAAGCCCGTTATAATCTTGAACAAGAAATCATTCAGGCCAAAAGCGAAATTTACTACACAAGAGATCAGGCGGCAAAGATTTTGAACGTTAACCCTGCAACTCTTTGGAATTGGAGCAATAAGGGTTATTTGATACCTGTAAAAGTGGGCGGCTTAAACCGATACAAGAAATCGGATATTGACCGGATAATTGATCATGGCAAGTAATAAACACATCGAAAAGTTATCGCAATGACAATGACAAGATCAGGTGAAAAATGTTCCCTTCAAATTGGAACCATGGGACAAATCGAAAATTTAGGTATATCCAATTTTAAGCTTGAAGATGGTAATTCATTCCAAATAAAAAATGATGGATTGGAAGTGATTGAACTTGACGTCGGCTTGCCGGGATGCCTGAAGGCGAATTTGTGGCAACCCGTTTTGATTACGGATGGAGCACTGAAATAGTAAAAGAAGTGAAACAAACTAATCTCCCTTATTTTAATTTGAAATGGGGCTATTAAAACAGTAAAGTCATGGAAAATATGGACGATCGCAGTTTATTTGTATCTGAAGCATTGCCCGGAACGCAACCGGGATCAACCATCAGAGATATATATGAATGTCTTGTTCTGGGACGTGTATTAACGTCACTTGATGCCGTATACGACAACAGAACGGTTTGCTTAGTAAAATATATATCCGAACTCCGTAATAAATACGGAATAGACATAAAGGATAAATGGATAACGCTTGGAAATCGAAAACGAATCAAGCAATACTTTATTGAAAAAAAATAGTTCATGTGTGGCCCGTATCCGCAACTACGGGTTTCGCTTGAAACCTGAAAAAGCTATACGATGAACTATATCGAATTAATCAACGACTTTTGGCGACTTCATACCGAGGAACAATTTTCACCGGTTGAAGCTATGATGTATTTGCATTTATTGGATGTTTCCAACCGTTTGGGATGGAAGAATCCATTTAAACAAGCAAATGCAAGAATCGCGTCCGTCCTTGGTGTAACGGAAAAGACCATTGTCACCGCAAGGCGACATTTGGAAGAATCAGGGTTAATTCACTACCAACACGGCCAAGGTCGAAGATATGTTTCTACTTATACCCTTTTAAGAATAAGTAATAACGAAGCCGATAAAGGTGCCGTAATAGTGGAAAAAAAAGACCCCTTTTATATGGTCCCCCTCAATAAAGGTATCAATAAAGATTCCTATAAAGTGGAAAAAAATGACCACTATTTGGGCGGAAACACTACCGACAACATAAAACATAAACAAGAAGAAACTAAAGAAAAAGAATATACATATCCTTTACAGGATATGTCTGAAGACAAGTCTTCAGATGCTTCCTTTTCTTCATGGGAAAAATTAAAAGTATTCACAATTCAAAAATCAGAACATTATGAAAAAAGAATTTGAAGCCGAATTTTCATTTATAGGCGATAAAGTAAGCTTTGCCGAATTTGTACGAAACAACATTGATCAGATCGCAAAAGAATGCGGTTGGGGTGAAGTAAAAGAAATCGGAATGCTTCAGCCGGCACGCAAGCATGAAAACGACTTGATTGTCCTTCAGGTATTGCATCAAAATAATATTGCAACAAGACTTTTCATGCAAATACATGAAAACGATCTTTATCAGACGACCGGCGACAGTAAACTTGATGAAGAACTTGCAGAAATGGGGATTGACCTTGACGAATATCAAGACCTTGAAGGATTACCTTTTTCGGCCGTTATTGGTGCCTTTGATGATATTATTAATCTTGAAAGAGATTATATAAACCATGATTTGCCGACAAGGTTTGTCATTGTTTCTCCCGTTATTGATCCCCGGTTAGTTCAAAAGGCGCGTGAAAAAGATTGGCCGATCAGCTTCTTGATGATTGACAATGATCATTGCGCATATTGGAAAGCCCCAGATGATCAACAATTTAGATTTTATAAAGGATAAGTCAACTTGTCAAAACTTGTCAAAATGAAGAAAAAACGATTATCAGAGAAAGAATTCTGGGCGATCCTTCGCAAGAATGCCGGGATTTATGCCCGCACGGCAAGGGCTATATTAAACGAATACGGCATTGAATATTCACGTCAAGCCGTCCGGGATCGAGCCTTGAAAAAGCCTGAATTACTTCAAGATATCACAGAAGAAAGTCTTGATGTTGCAGAAGAAAGCCTTCGTTCCCTTATGTTGTCAAAAAATGAAAGAGTTCGATTTAATGCAGTTGAATTTTTCCTTCGTACAAAAGGGCGAGAACGTGGATATGTTGAAAAGTCTATTAATGAACTTCTTGGCAAAGATGGTAAAGATTTATTTTCCAATAAATCAATTAGTGATCTTGAACAAGAATTAAAAAAAATAATGTCAAAGATTGAAGACTAAGGCTGACATATATGATGCGATTAAAAAGGCTAAATTCGTATTAAACGAAAAGGGTCGTAATAGTTTGTTGACTTTTACAAAGGCAACTATGCCGACGTTTTCCCCGGCACCTTTCCATAAGCGTTACTATGCGATCCTGAACGACTTTGCAGAAGGCAAGATCAAAAAGCTAATGGTTTTTATGCCGCCCCAACATGGGAAAACAGAAGGATCAACCCGCCGTTTGCCTTCTTATGTTCTTGGGAGTAAGCCTGACACAAAGATTGCCGTCGTTTCGTATAATGCGCCCAAGGCCCGAAAGTTCAACCGTGAAATACAAAGGGTAATTGATACGCCTGAATATCATGAAATATTCCCGGAAACTTGCCTGAATGCTTCAAATGTGACAACCGTTGCCGGTTCATGGCTACGTAATGCCGATGAATGTGAAATCGTCGGCCACAGGGGCGGATTTAAGACGGTGGGTGTTGGCGGCCCTTTAACGGGTGATCCGGTCGATATGCTGATCATGGATGATATTTACAAGGATGCAAAATCGGCTTGGTCGCCAACCGTCCGGGAATCAATCGAAGATTGGTATGATACCGTTGCGGAAACTCGTTTGCATAACGATTCACAACAGTTGATCGTATTCACGCGTTGGCATGAAAAGGACTTGGCCGGGCATTTGCTTGAACAACAAGGTATCTATGATCCCGTAACGAATCCGGACGGTTGGGTTGTTGTTATTTATCAGGCTATCAAGATGGGTGCACCAACCGAATATGATCCCCGTGAAGAAGGTCAACCCCTTTGGCCGGAACGACATAACCTTGAAAAGCTATTGTTGACCAAGAAGCGAAATTCGCATGTCTTCGAATCATTGTATCAACAAGACCCGAAACCGCTTCAGGGGCTCATGTATGAAAACACCTTCAAGGAGTATGATGTCATTCCATACAGCAAGAAGATGGTCAAGAAGGCATATATTGACACCGCCGATGAAGGCAAAGACTATTTATGCGCGATCACCTACGTTGAAACGGAAACGGGTAACTACATTCTTGATGTGCTTTATACACAAAAAAACATGGAGTACACCGAACCCAAGACGGCCGAACTTCTTTCCAAGCATGGCATCATTGAAGCGGTTATTGAATCGAACAACGGCGGACGCGGCTTTGCAAGGGCCGTCGAAAAGCAATGTAGGGTCATGGGTAACAACCTGACTAAAATAAAATGGTTCCACCAAAGCGAAAACAAGAATGTTCGGATATTCTCTAATTCGGCCGCCGTGATGAACTTGACATATTTCCCCAAAGGTTGGGAACATCTATTCCCGGAATTCTATAAGGCGATTACTTCGTATATGAAGGTTGGAAAGAATGATCACGACGACGCCCCGGATGCATTGACCGGAACCGTCGAATGCCGCAAGAAGGGAAGTAGGCAAGATTTAAACGGTTTATTTGGATAAAAAATTTAAAACACATGTCACACTTATATACAAATTATGGATTAGGATGAAGATAGAAGAAGTTTTCAACAAAGAAAGTCAGTCCAAAATCATTACAGAACTGAAGTCAAAGCGATGCATTGATCATTCAAATTATCAACTCCCTAAAGCCAAGAAGTCACTATTGAAGAAGGTCCAAGGTTATACGGTCGACGAAACGAAAACTGTTTATGTTGATTCGGGTAGAACCAAACCCGGTGAAAAGTCACAGCCAAAAGTGAAGGAAGTAATAATTACTGAAAAACATGTTCCGCCTTCATTGGATGTAATTATTAACTTTCTGAATAACAACAATCCTAAAATTAAACTTAGTAAAAACGACTAAAGCAATGGGAATCAAAGCAAATTTTACTTCAGAAACGATCAGATCAAGATTTGAAAAATTCTTGCAGGTGATTGAAAAACAGCAAATCGAAAACCTTCAATACTTGGGCGAATTATGTGTTAAACATGCAAAGCTTATTCCGCCTGATGTCGGCTTCATGGATCAGACGGGTAACCTTCGATCTTCTATCGGTTACATGGTCTTCAAAAATGGGGTTGCCATACATGAAGGCTATTCGCAGACTAAGGAAGGAAGTGAAGGAACCCGGGCGGGCCAACAGCTTGCAAAGAAGGTCGGATCAAAGTATCCCCAAGGCATTGTATTAGTCGTAACGGCCGGAATGAATTACGCCGTTCACGTCGAATCAAAAGGCCGT
>CAYTUT010000082.1:0-7382 GCA_964441295.1 uncultured Christensenellaceae bacterium
GAAAAGTAATCAAGGTTTTCACGGGCGGTAAGTTTGCTGAAATGTACGGGCATCTCAAAGCCCACACCTATGTCCTCGTAAAAGGAATTACCATATTCAGCTAGATTCTTGCCGCGGTATATAATCTCTCCTTTGTAGCCGGAGAGAAGCCTTATCAAAAGCTTTTGCGTGGTGGATTTGCCCGCGCCCGAGCGGCCGAGCAATCCAAAAATCTCTCCCTCTTCCAAATGGAAACTGACATTTTTCAGTGTTTCTGCCTTTGCTTTGGGGTAAGTATAGGCAAGGTTTTTGATTTCGTACATTTTCATAGTTACCTCATTATGCCGTACTTCACGGCATTAATTATTTCCTTCCACTCCTCGAATATTCTTTCTGAGGGCACAATCTCGAAAGACCGGGCGTATTTTTGCTCAAAGCCCGCTTGAATAAGCGCCAGAATATTAAGGAGTTTATCCTTAGTGATTCCCTCGCGGTAAAGCTTTGGATTGAAGTCAAAGTCAAAAAGCGCGGTCTTTACAGGTAAAACAAATTCGTTGATTAGCGATGCGAACTTATTTTTCAGCGGCGGATCACTGACGGTATAACAGCTTGCCAAAAATTTTGCGAGCTCCGGATAAGCGCGCATGCTGTTGTTTTTCCAGTTGACGAATAATTCCAAACGCTCAAATATGTCATCGGATGCGCAAAAATCGACAGAAGCCAAATTATTCTTATAGGATGCGATTACATAGTTCAGGCATTCAACGCAAAGCCTTTCTTTGTTATCAAAATGCAAAAAAACCAAACCCTTGGAGACGCCCGCCGCTTTAGCGATAGCATTGGTGCTTGCGTTGTCATAGCCTTTAGCGCCAAACTCTATGATGGAGGCTTTTATTATTTTGTTTTTTGTTATTTCGCTCTTTCCCATACAATCATTATATGACCAGTTGGTCATTTTTATTTTAGCACCATTGAATTTTTTTGTCAATACATTTTGCGATAATTGTGGCTTTTGCGCCGTTGCGGCTATTTTACCGCCCGTTTTGCCGTATCAGTTATTGACTTTTTGGGCGCTTTGAGCTTATAATAGGCTTGTAGTTATGCGTATAGAAGATGTAGATATTTCTAAATTTTTTGTTTTTCAAAACTTAGGTGTTGCAGTCTCGGGAGGCCGTGACTCTATGGCGCTGCTCCATTATCTCGACTCCCGCAAGCAGCTATGCAATTATTCGATTACCGCCATAAATATCGAGCATGGCATCCGCGGCGCAGAGTCGGTTGAGGATAGCTTGTTTGTGGAGAACTATTGCCGTGAAAGAGGCATCGCATTTATTGGCTCAGGTGTTGACGCGCCGGCATACGCTGATAAGAGAGGCTTGACCGTAGAGCAGGCGGCGCGCGAGCTGAGATATCAGATATTCGAGAAGCTTATCGGGGAGAGGATTGTAGACGCCATTGCCCTTGCGCATCATCTTGATGACCAGTGCGAGACAATACTTATGAGGATTTTGAGAGGTACAGGCGTCAACGGACTTGTGGGTATGCAGCCTGTTAGGGGTAAGTATATCCGTCCTTTTTTGGAGGTTGATAGAAAGACTATAGACGACTATATCAAAAAGCATGAAATTCCGTACAGGGAGGACTCCTCTAATGACTGCATTGATTATACGCGTAATTATTTGAGGCAAGAGGTTTTCCCCAAGATAAGCGCCAAATTTCCTTCATATAAGAGCGCATTCGGCAGACTTTCGCGCCTTGCCAAAGAGCAAGTTGAACTACTTGACAGCTTGGCATCTAGTCCGGATTATACCGCGGACGAAGCGAGACTTAATATTTCGGACATAAAGGGGGCGCCGGCGGCGCTTGCGAAGCGAAGCATTTATCACTGTATGAAGTATCTCGGCGCCGAGACTGACTTCGAGGAGATAAACATCAACGACACCTTGGGGCTTGTGGACAAGGCCAACGGCAGCTCGGTAAATCTCGCCGGCGGGGTAACAGCGTACAGGGAGTACAATTGGATAGTATTTGCAAAGAATAGCGAAGCCGAAAGCATAGATATACCTTTTGGGAAGGGGCTGTGGCAAGCGGCTAGCCGCACTTTTGAGGTGAGAGAATACAGCGATGGGGATTTGATACGGTTTGACGCGGACAAGATCCCGACCGGCGCGAGGATACGTACGAGGCGCGAAGGGGATATTTTCACCAAGTTCGGCGGCGGCACTAAGGCGTTGGGCGATTACCTTACCGACAAAAAGGTGCCGAAGCGATTGAGAGACAGGCTGATATTGATAGCGTCCGGCAAGGAGGTGCTCGCGATTGCCGGCATGGAGATATCCGCTAAGATAGCAGTTGATGACAACACTAATCAAATTTTTACCATTGCAGAGGAGAAGTATTGATGGAATTATATAATGATGTGGCAAGAGTATTGTACAGCAAAGAGACACTTGAGAAGCGCATTGCCGAGCTCGGCGATGAAATTAGCAGAGATTATAAGGGCAAGAATCTTCTGATGGTGTGTATCCTAAGGGGCGCCGCGGTCTTTTTTGCTGATTTGATAAGGCGGATAGACCTTGATCTCGAGATAGATTTTATGGCGACCTCGAGTTACGGAGTAGGTACAAAAAGTTCGGGCGAGGTAAAACTGCAGAAGGACTTGAATTCGCCGGTGCTGGGCAGAGACATACTCATAGTGGACGATATAATTGACAGCGGACTCACGCTTGCGTATCTCAAAAAACTGCTTGAGGCAAGAAATCCCGCTTCGGTCAAGATATGCGCGCTTATGAGCAAGCCCGAGAGAAAGCAGGCGGATATTAACATTGACTATGTCGGCTTCGTAGTTCCTAACGAGTTTGTGGTAGGATACGGGCTGGATTACGGCGAGAAGTACAGACAACTGCCCGAGGTGTGTGTCTTGTCTCCTGACAAGTACTGATAATGATTGCGCCGGAAGGATTAAAGCGGCTTGCCTCGTTGCTTGATGCCCCGCTGTATATTGTGGGCGGCTATGTGCGCAACAAACTGCTTTGGGGCGATTACGAGGGCACGGATATCGATATATGCTCCGCCCTTATTCCGGACGAAATAATGCAAAAGCTTGAGGGGAAAGCAGTAGTCTTACCTGTCAATCCGCGAATAGGCACATTGAAGATTATTCTAGAGGATGAGCAGTACGAATACACTTGTTTTCGCCGAGACAGCTATCCGTCAGGCGGACAGCACACTCCCAAAGAAGTCGCCTTTGTCAAAGACATACGCGAGGACGCCTTACGCAGAGATTTTACGGTCAACGCACTTTATTGCGAGGTATTGAGCGGCGAGGTTATTGACCCTACGGGCTTCGGGCTAATAGATCTCAAGGATAGGGTAATCCGCACAGCGGCGTCGCCGGATAAGGTGTTCAAAGAAGATGGACTGCGTCTGATGCGGCTTGTAAGGTTTGCCGCCGAGCTGGGCTTCTCGATAGAAGAATCGACTTTTCGCGCCGCGGCAAAATACAGGGACAATCTCAAGGATATTGCAGCGGAGAGGAAACGCGCCGAGTTCGACAAGATTCTCGCCGCTGACAGTAAGTACGGCATCAACGACGCGCACTACAAGGGGCTCTATACGCTGGGTCAACTGGGACTCTGGCAACACATAATACCCGAGATGGAAGAAGCAATCGGCTTCCCCCAAAGGCAGGATATACACAAACATGATGTGTACAACCATATACTCGAGTCCGTCAGACTGAGTCCGCCGAATACCCGTCTTGCGTTATTACTGCATGACATCGGCAAGCCGCCGGCGGTGAAGGCAGAGGGCAATATGCACAGGCATGCGGCGATAAGCGCGGATATGGCCAAGCGCATACTCGGTCAGAGCCTTCGCTATCCTAAAGCCGTGGTGCAGAGGACAGAAAGGCTGATTCGCAATCATATGTATGACATGGACGGCAAAACAGGGCTGGGCAAGCTAAGAGTGTTTATACAAAAAAATCATGATATTATTGAAGATTTGCTACTTGTCCGCGAGGCAGACGGGCGCGCGACCGGCAATACTTATGACGCCACTGCCGTTGACCGGATGCGTGACTGTTACAGGGATATGCAGCTTAATAGGATACCTTTCTCGTTAAGGGATTTGGACATCAACGGCATAGACATACTCGAGCTGGGTGCAATCAATGTTGAGCTGTCCGAACTGCTCAAGGGGGTATTGACGGAATGCGCAAAACAAGGGCGAAGACTAAGCCGTGAGGAACAGCTTGATTGCGCCTTAAGATTGCTCAACGATAAATAAGGAAAAGGGGAAATATGAACGATGCTTTGCTGATAATCGCTATAATCAATATTGCGCTGACCGCGCTCATTGCGGCGGTTTTGTTAGGACTTCTTCTCAAGAAGGACAAGGGCGGGAACGCTAAGGAGATAAAAGAGCTTTTGCAGGAGGAGGGTAGAGGGCAGAGGCAGGCTTTTTCTGAAATACTGAAAGCGGCGAACGGTTCGCTGATAGACGGTATCAGACTGCATACAGATACACAATCCAAGGGAATGGACAGCATCGAAAAACGGCTCGGAGACGCCATAGGATTACTCGAAGCAAGACAGGATGCCTTTTCAAAAAGTATTGATTACAAATTCGATACCCTCAAGGCGGATATGACGCGTACGCTTAGCGAAATGCGCGGCGATAATTCTTCAAAACTGGAAAAAATGCGCGAAGTTGTGGAGGAAAAATTGCAAGCCACACTGGAAACAAGGCTAACGCAGTCTTTCGGAATGATTAGCGACAGGCTGGAAAAGGTGCATGCAGGACTTAACGAAATGCGCAATCTCACCCAAAATGTGACCGACCTGCTCAAGGTTTTGGACGGTGTGAAAACCCGCGGAATATGGGGAGAAATTGCTTTGGGCTCGTTGCTTGAGCAGATACTTGCTAAAGAGCAGTATAAGACTAATTTCGCTGTCGGCAGGACAAAAGAGGTCGTTGAATACGCTATTGTACTGCCCGGCAAGGACGAAGGAGAGATTTACCTGCCCATTGATTCAAAATTCCCCATAGAAAACTATCATCGTCTGGTTGAGGCAAGCGAGATAGGGGACAAAGCTGCCATTGAGAGCATGTCAAAAGAGCTGGATAAACAAATCAAGCAGGAGGGGCGCAAAATAAGGGACAAATACATCAAACCTCCTGTAACCACGGATTTTGCAATAATGTATCTTCCCATCGAGGGACTCTTTGCCGAAATCGTCAAAAGAACAGGTCTGCAAGAGTTTTTACAGCAAAATTACAATGTTTTGCTTGCTGGCCCCACAACGCTCACCGCTCTGCTGAACAGCTTGAAAATGGGCTTTAAGACGGTTGCGATTGAAAGGCGCAGTCGGGAGATATGGGACTTGATGGCTGAATTCAAGCTGGAATTTATGCGCTTTTCGCAATTGCTGGAAAAGACCGAAAAGCAAATGGATAAGGCAACAGACTCTATTCGCGATGCCAACAAGAGAACCAATGTTATCAAGAAGAAGTTGAGCAAAGTTGAGCTGCTCGATGACGATATTGAAGAAGCTATCGCAGAAGGGGACGACGATGAAAGTACCCTGTGATTTGCATTTGCACTCCGATTGCAGCGACGGCTCGCTTAAGCCAAGCGAGGTGATCGCTCTCTCTGCAGGCGCGGGCATAGAGGTCGCAGCGCTTACCGACCATGACAATATGGCAGGGGTCGGAGAAGCTGTAAAGGCTGCTGAGCACTATAATATCAAGTGTATTCCGGGCATTGAATTGTCCACATATGCTTACATTGAGATACACATACTCGGTTATAATGTCCCATATGCTGACAGCACCTTTTGCGCCAAGATTGAAGAGATACTGCAGCTTAGAAAGATACGAAATGAAGAAATCGTGCGTAAGCTAAGAGCGCAAGGGATTAAGCTCAAAGTGGGAGAACTTTTTGAGGACGGGGTCAAAGGCAGGCAGTATATTGCCACTCTGTTGTACGAACAAGGCTACGTCCGAAGCCGCACCGAGGCATTTGATAAGTATATCGGCGCCAACAAGCCCTGCTTCGTCAAGTCGCACAGAATATCTTCTATTGACGCGGTGAAGCTTATTGTAGAGTACGGCGGTGTGCCGGTGATTGCGCACCCGATGAGGTATGCGGGACGGATTGCGCTAATTGATTTTGTAGACGAACTTGCTAAATACGGACTCAAAGGTATCGAATTGTTTTATCCCAATCAGCGGGTAGAGGATGTAAAATTTTTGCATGATTTGGCTGACAAATACGACCTGATCCTTACCGGCGGAAGCGATTTTCATTCTGCCGAGTACGGTGCGCTGATTGGAAGTGTGGGCGCATATCTTGATGAAAAAGCACTGAAAACATTGCGATTGTTATAGTTTTGCGAAATAGAACAACTTGATATTGCAAAAAATATCACTATATTGTATAATCTAATAATAACAAAGAGATGAAAATAAAGACAAAACTGCTTATTATTAATATTGTGCTGTGGATAGTGCTCGCGGGATTCTCGTTTTGGGCGATATTTTATCTTGTAGACAGCCTGCATGCCGAGCCGTATACGATAAAGCCCTCCGAAATGGATAGCGTAGAACAGACTTTTAGTGATATATCGGTCGCGCTAGGCAGTGTCAGCAGTCAAAGCGAGGCGGTCTCCTTGATTTCGTCTTACAACCAGATGCTTGCGGCCGAATCCTTTAAGCTGGTGTGCTACAACAGCAGTAAGGCGGTAATATACAGGGGCAATCTTACCCCCAAAGATGCGGACAGCCTGTGCAAGCATATTCGTGTCAGCGCGAGCTGGGTATACCATGACGATATGGTGATCTATTCGGCGAAGCTGGGCAATTACTATGTTGTTGCCGTCAATGATTCAAATCGAACTCGGGGCAACATTTTCCTGGCGTTTTTATGGTATCCGATAGGTGTTGTGGCTTTGGCGGGACTGATAATTATCATAATATCAATGGTCGAATACTATTCGATATTCCCGAGGCTGAAAAATCTTAAATATGCGATGCACCAGGTATATTGCGGCAATTACTCCAAAGTGATAGAGACTCGTAAGAATAGGAAGAACGAAATCAGCGAAATTATAATAGAGTTTGAGATGATGCGCAAGCAGCTATCGGAGCTCGCCCGCGCTAAGGCAGAGTTTGACCGTCAGCGCGGAGAGACAATAACCGGTATAAGTCATGACCTAAAGACGCCCCTTACTGTAATACAAGGGTACGCAAAAGGGCTTGTGGACGGCGTGGCGGCGCGTATGGGCAAGACCACTGAATACGCAACTAAGATATATGAGATGGTAAAGTCCATGAATGTGCTGGTCAACAAGCTCTCAGACTTTTCCAAGCCGGGCAACGATGACATAATCTATACCTTT
>CAYTUT010000083.1:0-7353 GCA_964441295.1 uncultured Christensenellaceae bacterium
GTTTCCTGGTCGATTGCTTCTTCGATTTTTTTATAGATATCCTCCTCGGCATATGCGGTACGCACGGGGATGCTGAGGAGCATTATCAGCAGGAATATCACAAATACAATTTTTTTCATAATAACCCCGCAATGATGTCGACCAAAGCGTTGATAATTGGCAGTGACATTAAAAATATTGTAATTTTGCCCGCCAGCTGCATTTTGTTCGCTACCGACGAAGCTCCGTAATCCATACAAATAGACGAGGAATATTCCGTCAGATAACCTATACCGATAATCTTCAAAACGCCCGAGAACAGCGCTTCATTAACTCCGCTTTTGTCAACCAGCATGGAAAATGACGCGATTACATCGGCAAGGGACGACAGTATGATAAAAAGTATTATCAGTCCGGTAGCTGTAATCACGAAGAGATGAAACTCCGGCTTATCATTCTTTAACAATCCGGCAATGACAACTCCTATTATCCCGACTCCGATAACCTTAATTATTTCCATATCAATACAACCTGAATATTGAGCGTATATTGTCAAAAAGTCCCGCAATCATATCCAATACCAGCATCAAACCTATGACCAATGCAGTAAGAGTAACGATGGTTCCTATTTCGTCTTTATCGCTTTTTTTCAATACGATGTTGACCATTGAGGCAAGTATACCCAGCCCTGCCAGCTTAAAAATAATATTAATGTCCATATAAGTACCTCATATCACGATTATCAATAACGCAATGCCAATAATTACTGCTATTTTGAAGTATAATTTGCCCCGCTTAATTTCCTCGGACGCAGTAATCTCCTTTTTCGTCCCGATACGCTGTTTTTGCTCTGACAAATTTCTCAGCTGATTCTCGGCATCCGTCTTGCCCAAACCGCGCAAGAATTCTATTACCTCCCTGGTTTCGCCCTGTCCGAGATGCTTGATTGCGTATTCTTTAGGCGCATTCTCAATTAGCTCCGCGCAATAATCATTAATCAAACAGCGGAATATACTTTCCTTTCCTGCCGCAAAACTTTTGAAAATAACCGGCAATGGCGTCTTTGAGTATGCAATCTGCTCTGTCAAATAGATTGCGAAGTCATACATTTCAGCGTAAAACAACGCTCGTTGCTTGTATCTTTTTTTGTAGAGCAAGCCAAAGTACGCGCTCAAGGCGAACAGCGCAATGCCTGTTGCAAAGCTAAGCATAGGCTACCTCGATTACGGTGCCCGCTCGCGGCACTGCCGACAGTGTAATAAACATGTCGAACACATCAAAAAGAGGTTTTGCCTCTTTACTGCGTTTGAGCTCGGCAAGGTTTTTTGCGTGTATTGTAGCAATCACTCCGATTCCGCATCTTTTTATGTCCGCCACGCTTACGATATCCGATGCGCCCATCAATTCGTCAGTAACTATATAAGTCGGATTGAGCGCCCTAACCGCGTTGGCGTAAGCCGCGCTTTTGGGCATTCCCTGTATAACATCGACGCATTCGCCCAGGTCAAGCATTCGCTCTGCGCCTGCAAGCTCGAATCTTTCATCAATAACTACCATGTTTTTGCCCGAATTCGACAACCGCCGTGTTATGTCCCTCAATAGAGTGGTTTTGCCTCCGTACGGGGGCGACACGATGAGCAGATTGCGCCCCGAAAGCTTGTCTATCTCAATAAAATCAGAACAGCCCTTGGATTCGAAAGGCAGCCTTATGACTATGGAAGTAATATTTTTTATCGAAATTACTTTCTCCTTATCCATGACAGCTTCTCCCGCAATACCTATTCTGATTCCGCCTGTATAGTTGATGTAGCCGTTGTTCATTCTTTCGCTGAGCGCGTATACTGAGTTGTTGGTTGCAACGCACAGTATCCTATCTATATCCTCACGCTTTACCTTGTAATCCACCCGCAAAAATGTACTGCCCGTGCTGACAAAAGCGTTGCGTTCCAGCCTAAGCCGTATTTCACACAACCTGCCCTTTGCCGCATCGGATATTTTTGCGTATAGATTGGTTCCCAAAAGCCTTTGCATATTAATAGCTATGCTTGTACACTTTCGTTTATGCGAAGAGACTCCGGCGCCTTAATGCGCATAATGGCCAATAAAAAAATCCAAATATCGGAATGTATTGAGGTATTAGTACGGTAACTATTTTTTGAAATTATTGTATTGGATAAAAGGTTCGTACTGATTAATAGCGCTTCGCGCATCGCTCTCATTCTTACACGGCGCAGCATTGCACGGCGCAGCATTGCACGGCGCTGCGGAGACGCATGGCGGGTTGCCCGTGCTGCAGGGATTTTCGCTAATTTTATTCAATACGGTCAGCACCGGTCGAAGATTAGGATTAAACTCGCACAAAAGCTGAAGCAGATTTTGCCGTGTTGTGCCTTCGTTAACAAGTTTTTTATATGAATTCATAATCCTCCCCGCTCTACCTATATTTGTTCCACATGCTTTTTTTCCTCGCAAAAGCATCAACGCGGATATAAAATTGGTATCCATATAATATTCTACGCTTGCAAATAATTTTTCGTTCTTAAAACTACTGTTTAGCAATGCACTTATCGCAAGTTTTGGTATTGACAATTTATATACTATGTGTTTTAATTATATAAATATTATCCAGATATTACCACAACAAATCTTAGTCAGGAGAGCAAAATGGACAAATATTATTTATCAAAAAAAGAGGACGTCCTTAAGGTGTTTGACAGCAGCGAAAACGGACTGAGCGCGCAAGAGGCATTAGCCCGCTTAGAAAAAAACGGCAAAAACGAGCTTGAACACTCCAAGAAAAAGACGCTTTTTCAAAAGTTTCTTGCCCAATTCAAGGATGTTATGATAATCGTCCTTATTGCCGCTGCAATAATTTCGGCGGCAATCGCAATATTTCAAAAGGAATACAGCGAGCTTTTCGAGGGCGGTATCATTCTCTTAATAGTAATAATCAATGCCATAATCGGCTTGATACAGGAGAACAAGGCCGAATCGGCACTTGAAGCGCTGAAAAACATGAATAAGCCCTTCTCCAAGGTTATCCGCAACGGCGAGCTGTTGCAGATACGCAGTGAGGATGTAGTGGTTGGCGACATTATCCAGCTTGACGCGGGCGACATAGTACCTGCCGATTTAAGACTGATTTCCTCAGCATCGCTAAAGATTGAGGAAGCGGCATTAACGGGCGAATCCGTACCATCAGAAAAGTCCTTTGAGGACGAGATTGCCGACAATGCCGCTCTAGGAGATCGTACTAATATGGCATACAGCAGCGGAATTGTTGCATACGGCAGAGGCCGCGGTATAGTTGTTGCAACCGGTATGAACACTGAGGTGGGCAAAATAGCCAGACTGCTATCCGAGACAGAAAGCGATTCCACACCCTTGCAAAAGCAGCTTAGCAAAACAGCTAAGATACTCAGCGTCGTCGTCTTAGCAATAGCCGCTGTAATATTTGTCGCTTCAATTATCCGTCAAAACCCGCTAATAGATGCATTTATGACCTCGGTTGCCATTGCCGTTGCGGCGATTCCCGAGGGGTTGCCCGCAGTAGTTACCATTGTACTTGCCGTTGGAGTACAGCGCATGAGCAAGCGAAATGCGATTATACGCAATCTGCCCGCTGTTGAGACGCTTGGCTGTTGTGAGATTATATGTTCGGACAAGACCGGCACCCTCACACTTAATCAAATGACTGTAAAGCAGGTCTTTACATTAGCCGACAGTGCCGTTGCGGCAGAAGAGGTTGTTTGCAAGGGCGATGCGGAAGTGCTTGTTAAGGCAATCACTTTATGCAACGATACTATCGAATCGTCGGACGGAGCGTTGATTGGCGACCCTACCGAGACTGCCCTTGTCGCATATAGTAAAAAATGCGGATTCAGCTACAAAGTACTGGCAGAAGAATGGCAACGCGTGGACGAAAAACCATTCGACAGCATACGCAAGCTGATGTCTACGGTCAACCGCTCGCAAGAAAAGACAATCGCCCACATTAAAGGCGCGCCCGATATACTTATCAATAAGTGCTCCGGCGTATTGATTAACGGCGAGATAAAGCCGATGTCCGAGGACATTCTTGAGACAATCAGCAATGCCAACAAGGCTATGGCAAAGCGCGCGTTGAGAGTCTTGGGGGTGGCTGTCAAATTCGATGACTATTCGCAAGACAATATTGAAAAAGATATGATTTTTGTCGGATTGGTTGGAATGATCGATCCCCCGCGGCCCGAGGTTAAGCACGCAGTCAGCGTGTGCATAGAGGCAGGCATGCGCCCCATAATGATTACTGGCGACCACATTGACACTGCTTCGGCAATAGCTAGAGAAATCGGCATTCTAAGAGAAGGCGACAAGGTCATGCTGGGAGCGGAGATAGACAGACTTTCAGATAACGAATTCGCCGCCGTAATCAACGAATACAGCGTTTTTGCAAGGGTCAGCCCCGAGAACAAAGTTAGGATAGTAAAAGCCTACCGCCAGCAAGGTAAGATTGTCGCAATGACAGGCGACGGCGTCAATGATGCTCCCTCCATCAAGGAAGCAGATATAGGCATTGGTATGGGCATTACCGGCACCGATGTCAGCAAAGGCGCTGCCGATATGGTACTCACGGATGACAATTTCGCCACAATTATCGGCGCCGTTGAAGAGGGAAGAAAAATATTCAGCAATATCAAAAAGGCTATACAGTTTTTACTATCTGCAAATATCGCAGAGGTGCTGTGCTTGTTTATTGCCACAGTATTTTTGAATGTAAAATTTCTTACCCCTGTTATGATTCTTTGGGTCAATCTGGTAACGGATTCCCTCCCCGCCCTTTCTCTAGGGATGGAAACCGCCGAAAAGGATGTAATGAAGTTTCCGCCGAGAAAGTCCAAGTCCAGTCTATTCGCCGGCAAAACGGGTACAGATATTCTTCTGCAAGGTTTTATGCAGACACTGCTCGTTATGACGGCTTTCTGTATAGGCAACTACATTTTGCCGGACGGCGTCAACAATCACGATGTGGCGATGACAATGGCATTCGTCAGCTTGTGCATGATACAGCTCTTCCATTCGTACAACCTGCGCTCACAGCACAGAAGTCTATTCTCGGGCAATATGTTCTCTAACAAATATCTCAACCTTTCCTTCGTTATCGGCTTTGTTCTGCTGCTCGCTGTCATCCTTATCCCGCCTGTCAGAAAGGTATTCGACACGGCTCCTCTTACAATAGACGAATGGGCAATCAGCATAGGCGTTGCTTTCGCTATTATTCCTATGGTCGAGATTCAAAAACTTATTGAAAGAGCGCTTGCAAAAAAGAATATAATGCCGATGCAATAATGCAAGGGCGGCAGAAGTGCTAATTGGCATTGATACCCCACCCTAATATTGCGTTGTTTGCTCTGTACTCATATAAAGATTAAGCGGTTTTTTTAGAATAAAAGAAGGGCGGATGTTAGCTACATCCGCCCTTATAATTTGTGCAAGAACTATTCTCTTAACTGCCTTTTGAAATATTCCATATCGACGCATCTCATCGTTGCCTCGTCCATCGATATAAGACCGCGCTGAACAAGTGAAGCAAGGTGGTTGTCCATAAGCAACATTCCCTGCGCTCTTGTTGTCATTATCGTGTTGTTAATTTGATGTGTCTTGCCTTCGCGAATAAGCGCGTTAATCGCGGGATGCGATAGCATTATCTCCAAGGCAACCACACGGCCGTGACCGTCCTTACGCGGGATAAGCTGCTGTGATATGACCGCCTGCAATACATTGCTGAGCTGAAAGCGGACTTGCTGCTGCTGATAGCTCGGGAAAACGTCCACAATACGGTCAATGGTGTTGGCGGCGCCTATCGTGTGCAGCGTCGACATGACTAAGTGACCGGTCTCGGCTGCCGTCAGCGCTGTGGATATCGTCTCTAGGTCGCGCATTTCGCCTACTTGTATAATATCGGGGTCCTGACGCAGCGAGGCTCTGAGCGCCGTAGCAAACGACCTGGTATCGCTGCCCACTTCACGCTGGTTGACAATAGACTTCTTGTGGTTGTGATAATACTCTATCGGGTCCTCAAGCGTAATAATATGCGAGGCGCGGTTGCTGTTGATATAATCAATCATTGAGGCAAGCGTTGTCGATTTACCGCTGCCTGTTGGCCCTGTTACGAGAATCAAGCCGCGCGACTTTTTGCAAAGAGCTGTCATAATCTCTGGCAAGCCCAGCTCGTTAAAGGAAGCTATTGTATTGTTGATGGTTCGGATTGCTATCGCATAACAACCCTTTTGGGAAAAAGCATTGACACGAAAGCGATTGCCGATAAAGGCTATACTTACGTCAATCTCGCCCTGCTTGGTCAGCTTGGTGAATTGGTCGGGATTGAGTATTCCCTTAACCATTTCCTCGGTGTCCTGAGGCGTAAGCGCCGAACTGCCTGCTGTCTTATAATACTTAAAATTGCCTGCAATACGCAGCACGGGCGCCGAACCTACTGTAATATGTAAGTCGGATGCCTTGCTTTCTATTGCAATCTTCAACAAATCAATTATGCTATAGTCTACCATTATGCGTCTCCTCTTATGATATTAATTATTATAACATAACAGTATGCTACTTGCAATAACAAAAATCTCTCGCAAATATGATGCCTTGCAATGCTTATCTAATCAAAATTTATGTCTGTTGCGGCATCGCGTTGACATATTCAATTACTCCGTATAGAATCCCAAGCTGATAAGTAACCCTTCGTTGACTCTATCCATCAAGCCTTCAGGCAGAGTGCCGATTTTTTCTCTCAACCGCTTCTTGTCAAGCGTGCGTATCTGCTCCAGCAATACGACCGAGTCCTTGGGCAGCCCGCAATCTATCCCGGACAGCTCAATATGCGTCGGCAGCTTAGCTTTGGTCATTTGGCTGGTAATTGCCGCCGCTATAATTGTGGGGCTGTACTTGTTGCCGATATCGTTTTGCACGACCAAGATAGGACGCACACCGCCCTGCTCGCTACCCACTACAGGGCTCAAATCGGCGTAATACATTTCTCCTCTTTTTATCATAATTCCTCACAAAAAACGCGGCCTTACATATTGCATATTATGTTTTGCGCGCCGCTACAGTTACACCAATTTTGAACTCTAACAGCCGCTTTTATACCAGCTATAAAAAAATATAAGACTGCAGGCAAAAAGCCTTGCCAATTAATGGTTGTGTATCCTAATTAACTATGGTATAATTAATAAGTTAATATATTTAGGAGGATAACTCAATGCAATTTTCTCATGAAGTAATGAATATGATTTGCGTTAAGAAAGGCCCTGATCACGGTCCCGCTCCTATCCCGCAAGAAGGCAGATGGGTGCAATCCAAGGAGATTAAGGACATTAACGGTTG